>JAJPYV010000289.1:1205-7230 GCA_021204735.1 Prevotella sp. | reverse complement strand
CTTTTAAACATGGCGGCAAATTCACCATGAGACAACTCCGACTATTTTAATAAATATTAATAAACTGGCGTTATTGTCGGCATTTTTGCATATCTTTGCATGATGAATAGATATGCACGATAATGGGTGTTATGGAGAATTTGGAAGATAAGAAGATTGCGGTGCTGTTGTCGGGGGGTGTTGACAGTTCTGTAGTTGTGTATGAACTGTACCGCCTTGGACTGCATCCAGACTGTTTTTATATAAAAATAGGACAAGAGGAGAAAGAGGAGTGGGACTGTACTTCAGAGGAAGATATGGAGATGGCAACGAGCGTCGCAAAGCGATACGGTTGCAAGTTGCAGGTTGTTGACTGCCACAAGGAGTATTGGGAGCAGGTAACGAAATACACTATGGATAAGGTAAAGGCAGGTTTTACTCCAAATCCAGATGTTATGTGCAACCGTCTGATAAAGTTCGGCGCTTTCCATGAAAAGGCAGGTTATGCCTACGACCTTATCGCAACGGGGCATTATGCCTGTACAGAGATAGACGAGGAAGGTAGGAAATGGCTCACAACAAGTCCTGACCCTGTGAAAGACCAGACCGACTTCCTTGCGCAGATTTATGACTGGCAGCTCCGCAAGGCACTGTTTCCGATAGGGCATTATATGAAAGATGAAGTACGAGAGATAGCCCTCTGTGAGCACCTCGTCAACGCAAAGCGAAAAGACAGTCAGGGTATCTGTTTTTTGGGAAAAATCAATTACAACGACTATATCCGTCGCTATTTGGGCGAGAACCCAGGTGATGTTCTCGAATTGGAGACAGGAATGAAAATCGGAACGCACAAAGGACTATGGTTTCACACAATCGGTCAGCGTCATGGCTTGGGTTTCGGTGGCGGGCCATGGTATGCTGTGAAGAAAGACGTGGAGCGCAATATTTTATATGTCAGTAAGGGCTATGAGCCGTTGACAGCATACAAAAAAGATTTTCCAATACGTGATTTCCATTTCCTGACGTGCAATCCATGGGGCAATGCAGATGTCGTGGATGTTACATTCAAGATACGCCATACCCCAGAATATCATAGAGCAAAACTTGAAAACAACGGTAATGGCACATATACGGTACATTCCGATAGTTTGATACAAGGAGTTGCCCCAGGACAGTTTTGTGTGGTTTACGATGAGAACCACCACCGTTGTTTTGGAAGCGGTGAGATTGCTGTATTGTGAAATACTGCACAATTCTTTTTAAATTGTGCAGTATTTGCTTATAAATCATAACTTTTTGCTTGATTTTAATAACAATTTCAATTTATAAAACGTTTTTATTTGTAAATCCATTTGCTATTAGGTTAAAATAAATTACCTTTGCAAGAAAATAATAGAAAAAACATTATATAGACATGAAGAACCCGTTAAGAAGTGCGGTATGCACAGAAGGCAGGAGAATGGCAGGAGCCAGAGCATTGTGGGTAGCCACAGGTATGAAGCATGAGCAGTTTGGCAAGCCGATTATCGCTATTGTCAATTCATTCACCCAGTTTGTTCCAGGACACACACATCTGCACGAAATAGGTCAGATAGTAAAGGCGGAGATAGAGAGTATGGGTTGCTTTGCCGCTGAATTTAACACTATCGCCATTGACGACGGAATAGCAATGGGGCATGACGGAATGCTGTATTCATTGCCATCAAGAGATATAATCGCAGACTCGGTTGAGTATATGGTAAACGCCCACAAGGCGGATGCAATGATCTGCATTTCCAACTGTGACAAGATAACACCGGGAATGTTGATGGCTTCAATGCGTCTGAACATACCTACTGTATTCTGCAGTGGCGGTCCGATGGAAGCTGGTCATTGGCATGGAGAGAATGCTGACTTGATTACGGCTATGATTAAGGGTGCAGATCCGACAGTAAGCGATGAAGATATGGAGCAGTTGGAGGCATGCGCCTGTCCTGGTTGCGGTTGCTGTTCAGGGATGTTCACGGCCAACTCGATGAACTCGCTGACGGAGGCAATCGGTATGTCATTGCCCGGCAACGGCACGATACTCGCAACCCATGAGAACCGTGTACAACTGTTCAAGGACGCAGCACGCCAGATTGTTACAAATGCATTGAAATATTATGAGGAAGGAGACGAAAGTGTACTTCCACGCAGCATAGCCACACGTGAGGCATTCCTCAACGCCATGACATTAGATATAGCAATGGGCGGAAGTACAAATACTGTGCTCCACTTACTTGCTGTGGCTCAGGAGGCAGGAGTTGATTTCAAGATGGCAGACATCGATATGCTCAGTCGTAAGGTGCCATGTCTTTGCATGCTTGCCCCTAACACACAGAAATACAGTGTACAAGAATGCAATAGAGCTGGCGGTATATTCGGAATTATCAACGAACTCGCAAAGGCTGGTCTTATCCATGAGAACGCAATACGAGTTGACGGAAAGACTATCGGAGAGCGTCTGAAGGAATATGATATAACAGGTGAAAGCATTAATGCAGAGGCAAACAGGATTTACAGAAGTGCCCCAGGCGGTAAGTTCTCCACGAAGATGGGTTCACAGAACGCCCAATGGGAGACACTTGATACCGATAGGGCAGGCGGATGTATCCGTGATATCGAGCATGCCTATACAAAAGACGGCGGTCTTGCCGTTCTTTTCGGAAACATTGCACAGGATGGTTGTGTTGTCAAGACAGCTGGTGTTGACCCATCAATATGGAAGTTCAGTGGTCCCGCCAAGGTATTTGACTCACAAGAGGCAGCCTGTGACGGCATCCTCGGTGGTAAGGTAAAGAGTGGAGACTGTGTTGTAATTACACACGAAGGTCCAAAGGGCGGTCCAGGTATGCAGGAAATGCTTTATCCCACATCTTACATAAAGAGTATGCACCTTGGCAAGGAGTGCGCGCTCATCACCGACGGTCGTTTCAGTGGTGGTACGTCAGGACTTAGTATCGGTCATATCTCGCCAGAGGCAGCAGCAGGCGGCAACATCGGAAAGATCAAGGACGGAGATATTATTGAGATTGACATACCGGCACGCACTATCAACGTGAAACTTACTGACGAGGAACTCGCAGCACGCCCACAGCAACCACTGACCCGTAACCGTGTAATCAGTAAGGCACTTAGGGCATACGCACAAAGTGTAAGTTCTGCTGACAAGGGTGGAGTTAGGATAATATGAGAAAAAGCCCCTCCCCAGCCCTCCCCCTTAGGGAGGGAGTTAGCCTGACGGGGTATGTGGCCCCCACACCCAATGTAGGGACCCAAAGTTCCGATTAAGCGAGAGCAATCAAACTTGTTTGTTTTGCCGAGCGTGAGGAACTTCACCAAAGGTAATTTACTGAGGACATCGTTTCGCAGAAACGACCCACTCAAGTGTAAACTCAAGAGGAATGAACTTTTAACTTATAACTTTTAACTTATAATTTGCCTTTGCATTCTGCTGTTTCGAAGAATAGAGCGCAGTTTCGGGCGGTGTAATTTTTAATTTTTAACTTATAATTTGCGACTGCATTGATGAAAGAGAAAAATATAATGTCAAATACGCTATTGAGCCATCCCGCTTCCGCTTCACCCCGCGAGGCGTCCTCCCCTATGGGGGGAGTTAGAGGGGGCTTGAAAATAACAGGGGCAGAGGCTCTTATGAGGGCGTTGAAAGCAGAGAACGTCCGTACTATCTTCGGTTATCCTGGAGGTGCCATAATGCCAGTATATGATGCCCTATATGACTATACGCGTGGAGAGAAGAAAACTTTCCATCACGTTTTGGTAAGGCATGAGCAAGGAGCTACCCATGCGGCAGAAGGTTTTGCGAGGGTAAGTGGAGAAGTCGGCGTATGTATAGTTACCAGTGGACCAGGTGCGACGAATACCCTTACAGGTATAGCCGATGCGATGATGGACTCTACTCCTATCGTGGTGATAGCCGGTCAGGTTGGTGTGGCTGCTTTGGGAACGGATGCGTTTCAGGAGGTTGACCTTGTTGGTGTGGCACAGCCGATAAGTAAGTGGAGTTATCAAATACGTCGTGCAGAGGATATTGCATGGGCTGTCAGTCGTGCTTTCTATATCGCACGCTCTGGCAGACCAGGCCCTGTGGTGCTTGACTTCGCAAAGAACGCTCAATCGGAAATGGTTGAGTTTGAGCCTGTTCACATAGATTTTGTCCGTGGTTATTTGGCTTATCCTATGCTTGACCCGGTAGCAGTACGCAAGGCTGCCGACTTGATAAACAATGCCGAAAAGCCGTTGGCTTTGATAGGGCAGGGCGTTGAGTTGGGAAATGCATATAACGAACTTGTGGAGTTCTTGGAAAAGGCAGACATTCCAGCGGCAAGGACATTGCTCGGTCTTTCCGCTCTTCCGTCGAATCATCCACTGAATATGGGAATGCTTGGTATGCACGGCAACTATGCTCCTAATATCAAGGAACAGGAATGTGACGTGCTGATAGCTATTGGCATGCGTTTCAGTGACCGCGTTATAGGAAATATTAATACCTATGCAAAACAGGCGAAGATTATACATCTTGATATAGATCCTTCGGAAATTGACAAGAACGTGAAAACAGATGTTGCTGTCATTGCCGACTGTAAGGTTTCACTTCCTGCGATTACCCGTTATCTCGTGAAAAACGTGCATAGAGCGTGGAGAGACAGTTTTATTCCTTTATATCAGGAGGAATACGAGAAAGTTATAAAGCCAGCCATTCATCCAGAAAGCGGGCCGTTGCTCATGGGAGAGATTGTGAATGCCGTTGCTGAGGCTACTAAAGGTGATGCAATTCTCGTTACCGATGTAGGTCAAAACCAGATGTTTTCATGCCGTTATTTCAAGTTTAATCATAAACGCTCATTGGCAAGCAGTGGAGGTCTGGGAACTATGGGATATGGCCTGCCTGCTGCAATTGGTGCTACCTTTGGTGCGGAGGGGCGCATGGTGTGCATGTTTACTGGTGATGGTGGATTGCAGATGTCTATTCAGGAGTTTGGTACGATAATGGAACATAAGGCTCCTGTCAAGATTATCCTGATGAACAACAATTATCTTGGAAACGTGCGCCAGTGGCAGGATATGTTCTTTAACAAGAGGAAAGCGTTTACGAGGATGCTTAATCCCGATTACTCAAAGATTTGTGCCGGGTATGGTATTCCATATTCCTTTGTTGCCGACCGTGACAAACTGCAGGATGAAATCAATAAGATGCTCTCTACCGAAGGCGCATACCTTCTTGAATGTGCTGTTCTCGAAGATGATAATATTCTGCCTATGACAGCACCGGGAGATTCGGTAAACGAGATGCAATTGGTACTTAACACTAAATGATTCGTGATGGAAACTACTGAAAAGAAATTATATACGCTGTTGGTTTATTCGGAGAACTTAGCAGGACTCCTTAATCAGATAACCGCCGTGTTTACCCGCCGCCAGGTGAATATCGAGAGTCTCAACGTGTCGGCTTCGAGTATCGAGGGAGTACACAAATACACCATAACCGCATGGAGCGATGAGGACCAGATAAATAAGATTTCCAAACAGATAGAGAAGAAGATAGACGTGATAGCAGCTGACTACTATACCGATGACCAGTTGTTTATCCGTGAGGTGGGTCTTTATAAGATTTCTACTGCGAAGGTACTTGAGAATCCAGAGATCTCACGTCTTATAAGAAGGGCAAACGCTCGTTTCATGGAGGTGAACCCTACTTTCTGCAGTGTTACGTTGAGCGGTCTTACGGAGGACATCACGGGTCTTTACTTTGCTTTGGATAAGTACGGTTGCGTTTTGCAGTACACACGAAGCGGAAGAATTGCAATAACAAGGAGCAAGAAAGAGGAGGTTTGCGACTTCCTTAAGAAGCAGGAGATGAGCATGAGAAAATAACAGCCCCCTAAATCCCCCCTTGGGGGACTTTGCCTACGGGGTATAGGAAAATGAAGAATGGAAAATGAAGAATGAAAAATGAAGAATGGAAATCCGGGATAACAGTCAGTTGTTTGATGCTGTTATCCCG
>JAJPYV010000289.1:0-1105 GCA_021204735.1 Prevotella sp. | reverse complement strand
AAAATGAAGAATGGAAATCCGGGATAACAGTCAGTTGTTTGATGCTGTTATCCCGAATTTCTGTTTTTAAGAAGATTATATTATATTTTCCTGTCATAGAGTAGGGCGGCGTTGAGGACGACGAGGACGGAACCGGCGTTGTGCACGAGTGCGCCTGTGACGGGGTTTAATAGTCCTAAGAGTGAGAGGGTTATAGCCACGAAGTTGATGCACATTGAGATTGTGATATTCAATTTAATGGAATGAATCACGGCATTGGAGAGACGTTTTAGATATGGAATTTTAGATATGTCATCGCCCATCAGTGCAATGTCGGCGGAGTCTATTGCAATATCACTTCCCATAGAGCCCATGGCAACACCTACATCAGCTGTCTTAAGGGCTGGCGCATCGTTAACACCGTCACCAATCATGCACACCATTTTGCCGCCTTTCTGAATGTCTGTAACAGATGTTACTTTTTCTGAGGGCAACAGTTCCGCACGGATGTTCTTTATTCCCACTTGTGAGGCGAGATAGTTGGCTGCCTGGATGTTGTCGCCAGTGAGCATTACGGTCTCAACGTTCATTGCGTCTAATTCAGCTACCATATTCTTTGCCGTAGGACGAATCACATCAGAGAGAGCGAGGAGACCGACACATTTGCCGTTCACAGCAGTCAGTACTGATGCCTTGCCTTCGTTTCTCAACTTGTCAAGGGTTGTTCTCACGTTATCATCAATTGCGATGCCATTCTCAGTGAGGAAGGAGCTTTTTCCACAAAGAATAGTCTTGCCATCTATCTCCGCACTGATTCCCTTGCCTGGAAACATTTGGAAATTAACTAAATCAGAGCCCCCTCTAACTCCCCCCTTAGGGGAGAACTGGCCTACGGGGGATGGGGAGTGAAGAGTGAAGAGTGAAGAGTGAAGAGTTCGATGCAGCCCGTTGGTTGGAGTGTCATTGTCCTCAGTAAACTGGGACCCTACATTGGGTGTGGGGGTTACATCGGGTGATAGGAGGGTGTTTTTCTCTTTTGAGGTCATGTTTTTCTGTTTTGCGAGAGCGTGCTTTACGATAGCCTTGCCGAGCGGATGCTCAGAACGTGTCTCTACGGAAGCCGTAA
>JAJPYV010000426.1 GCA_021204735.1 Prevotella sp. | reverse complement strand
CCGCCTATGCGCTGCAGAGGCGCGTTGCAGCCGATGAAGTAATGCGGGAACAGGTCCACGAAGTCCATGAGCCTGTAAAAGGTCCCCTTGTCCACGTACATGGGACGGTGCTCGCAGTTCACTGCTATGCCGTGCTCGTTGAAGTACCCGTACGGGGAATACTGCCAGAACCACTTCTGCCCGCCTAAAGTGAGGTCTACGGAGCGCAGGTTGCGCTTGTCCCTCTGGCCGAAGCCTTCATTCTCACGGCATATGACACACTTGCAGAAGCCTCCGTCCACGGAATTGGCCTGCTTTGCCTTCCTGGGATCCTTGAACTCCGGCTTTGCCTTGTTAATGGTTATAACCAGCCCGTTCGCATTGAACCTGGGATTCCTGTCCAGCACAGCCTTTTTCACGTACCTGTTTGCAACGGAGTATGCGTACAGCCAGTCTGTTGCCTTTCTGCTGTCCTCTGCGAGGAGGGCCTGGAACTTTGCGTTAACCTGGCTGGGCAAAAGGGAAAGCTCTGCATACACTTCATCCTCAAGTGAGGCATTAAGCACTTCATCCGTGAACCCTTCCTCTGATGCGCGCACCAGTATCTCAAGCACTCTGTTGCGTATATAGTTCACATCCGCAGGGTCCAGCTCCAGATTTGCAAGGGCGTAATCTGTAAGCTGCTGCGCTGCCAAAACATTGTCTCTCATCTTATCTCTCTTGTATTTATTGCTTATGTATATGGCGCTTATGCATATGCTGCCTGCAAGGCATGCAGGACAGTTCACCAGGGAAATCCGCACAGAACAATGGGCCCGGTACTGCGTGGTGTTATTGGAGCCGATAAGAAACAAATGTTCAAGCTACAGCCCCATCCGGAAAAAACCGGGTCCATGCTGCCTTGTGTTCTTGTGCGGGCGTCTGCAGGAGATTACTCCCTGTACCCCTTTGGGTTCATGCTCTGCCACTTCCACAGGGATGCGCACATCTCATCTATGCCCAGCTTTGCTTCCCAGCCAAGCTCTGCCTTGGCCTTGGAGGCGTCTGCGTAGCACATGGCTATGTCTCCGGCTCTCCTGGGCTTTATGCTGTACTTCAAAGGATGCCCGCATGCCTTTTCAAAGGCGTGAATGACATCCAGGACGCTGTATCCGATTCCGGTCCCTAAGTTATAGATGTACACTCCTGTGCCGGAAATCTTGTCTATGGCTGCCACATGGCCTGCGGCAAGGTCTACGACATGTATGTAATCCCTGACGCCTGTGCCGTCCGGAGTAGGGTAGTCATTGCCGAACACCCTTATCTCCGGCAGCTCCCCTATTGCCACCTTTGCAATGTACGGGGTGAGGTTGTTTGGGATGCCCTTTGGATCTTCTCCTATAAGCCCAGACTCATGCGCCCCTACCGGGTTGAAATATCTTAGCAGCACCACGGTCCACTCCTTGTCCGCCTTGTACACGTCCTGGAGCATAATCTCCTGGAAGTACTTGGAAGTGCCGTACGGGTTGGTTGTCCCGCCGGTCTTGCACTGCTCCGTTAAGGGCAGCACTTCCGGATCTCCGTATACCGTGGCGGATGAAGAGAAGACTATCTTCTTGCATCCGTATGACCTCATGACCTCCAGCAGGCACAGGGTGCCGTACAGGTTGTTGTCATAATACTCTATGGGCTTCTCACAGGACTCGCCCACAGCCTTAAGACCGGCAAAATGAATCACCCAGTCTATATGATTCTCTTCAAAGACCTTTGAAAGGGCAGCCTTGTCCCTTACGTCTGCGTTGTAGAACTTGACTTCCTTGCCCGTGATCTTCTCCACTCTCCTTATGCTCTCCTCGCAGGAGTTGGAAAGATTGTCCACGACAACGGCGCCGCAGCCGTTCTCCAAAAGCTCCACAACTGTATGTGACCCTATGTATCCGGCACCGCCGGTAACCAAGACATTGGCCTTCATATACTCTCGTACCCTCCGAAAATTGTCCGCAGCTCACTCCGGACCTTGCCCGGGAGCTTTGCGGCTTCCATCATATCCATTCTGCCGCGCATAACGCCGCGGCATACGCAAAAGGCTTCCAAACAGCCCTTATTTGTCTTAAAGGAGCGCAGGACACAGCCAAAAGACCGCCCCCTGAAGACAGGGTGATTATATCATAACGGCCTGAAAACTTGCAACGGCATACACCAAGTTTGTGACGAAAATCATTGCCGCCGTGACAAAAAAATCTCTCTGTCTCTCCCGGTCTGTTCTTCGCAGGCCGGGCATGCAAACAGAGAAATTTTATGAATTATGCAACTGCACAACCGTCCATAATGAATGGCACGGCGTGGAGATAGGCTAACATATATTCCAGTTGGATGAGTAAGATATGTGCCAAAGGATCTAGGTTAATGTGTCCGCAGGGATAACAACGATGCATGCAAATATGTTGTAATCCTGTGTAGTAACTGGCAAGATTACGTAATCGTGATGACAGGTGTTGCGCCGGAGAGGTCTATAGTTATAACAGCACCTTCAGCAGCCTGCATACAGTTATCTGACGTATTTACCCAGCCCTTGCCATCTGTTGCAGTCGTAACATCTGCACCCTTGAAGCATTCGTCCCATGAGGTTCCACCGCCGAGGAAGCATATTACGAAGTTGGACCATGTTGAGTCGGAGCCATATGTGAAAGTGAATGTCTTGTTGTTGTTGGATGCAGTGAATGCATAGTTTTCAAAGGCCGTACCGGACAATGAAGTGTCTGTATCCGAGAGGTATGTCCAAGTATTAACATTTCCAAGGATATAGAATGTTGAGTATACAGTTACCTCGCAGGTTGCTGTATAACTGCTGTCTCCATTGGCTGTGGCAGTCACGGTGTATGTACCGAGCGATGTAACTGTGAATGAACCGTCTGAGGATATCGTGAGATCTGAGCATGAGTATGTAACGCCTTGAACAGACGCATCACTGTTTACTTCCGCAGTTATCAGGAAACTCCAGTTAGACGTCCCGCCTGATGTGCTGACATCAAACTGGTACTGAGGAATCCCGCTGTCTTCTGTAGTGTAATCCTTGAATGCAATGGATGACACTGCTGTTTCCTGCTCGCCTTCTACCTTTATAGTGATGTCATAGGCCTTCACTAATGAGCCGATTGTAATGGTGACAGTAACTACATAGTTGCTTTCCGTTGCATAGTTGCTGCATGTGAGAGTAACTGTATAGTTGCTTGTATCTATGCTGGAGATTGTCAGATAGCCGTCTGCATTGTCAGACAGTGTCGCAGTGAAGTTGTCAACTGTTGCGCCGGTAGGAGTAATGTCCGTTACGGACAGCACTGTCGTGCTGTTTGTCGCGGGATCCATGAGTGCAGATCCGCTTGTGACAGTTACAGTTGCGCTTGTGATATCTATGGATACGAGCTTGATGTAAACCTTGGCAATGCCGTCAGAGAGATCCAGCGTTACAGTGTATGTGCCGTTTGTATTTATGCCAAACTCATCACTGGTGTTGTTGACATAAGTGGTATCTGATGATGAAGCATCATAGTATGAAGGTGTAATCTTGTAATCCCAGGATCCGTCTCCAACGGGATACATAATCTGGAATGCGTTTGATGTGGTCAGGCCTATCTCAATCGTATAGACATACTGGTTGTCCGTTGTGGGTTCCATGAGCACACCTGCAGAGGCCGCATATTCAGATGATGAGTAATGGCCCCAGCTGTCTGTGCCTACAGAACCGGTGAGATAGAAGAAATCATCTGTTACAACTACGGTGCAGGATGCTACATACGTGTTTCCGTCCGATACAGATACAGATGCAGTGATTGTTGTGCTTCCATACCATACAGGGGTTACAGTGCCTGTTTGGTCTGTGCCGGATACAGTTGCGACAGCGGTTTCGGATGAACTCCAGGATACAGATGTAATCTCAGCACCGTCTATGGATACTGTGAGAGATGTGTCTGTTCCAAGTTTTGCCACAGCATCGTTTAATGATACGGTTACAGTGTTTGTTGCATCCTCGGATATGGTTACAGTGAATGTGATGGGATCGAGGCCTGAATAAGATGCTGTTATGGTTACTTCTCCGGCAGCCAAAGCTTTTGCAGCACCGGTTGAGGAATCTATCGTGAGCTTTTCTTCATCGGATGATGTATAGGTTACTCCCTCTGTGGTTGTATCGCCGTTGGAGAATGTAACGGTAGCTACGAATATATTCTCATCGTTCGGAGCCATTGTGGAATACTTGCTCGTAAACTCGATGGACTGAGCGACAACTGCAGTGGTCATTGTAACTGAAGGAGTTGTTCCGGAAAGGTCTACTGTTATCTCGTAAGCCCCTGCTGAAGATACTGTGAAGTTGTCACCGCTATTTGTGATGGCGGTCTTCCAATCGGAATCCATTCCCATGAACACAATCTTGAACTGATCATTGAGGCCAAGGGTTACTGTAAGTGTGAATGAAGTATGGGAATTATTGACATCCGTAAACCCAACATTGCCGTATGTGTCAGAATCAAAGGAATCTCCGGGGGCAGCGGCCTTGTTGTCCCATGTAAGGCTTTCGCTGGCGATTATGCCGTTGAGGTAGATGATATCGGAGTAAACTACAACCTTTGTTGTACCGGACACGCTGGAGTTGTCCGTGGATGTTGCGGTTATCGTGAATGTGCCAAGTCCGGATGCTGTTACAAGGCCGGAATCTGCAATGACGGAGACATAATCTGATTCATCTGAAGATACAGAATATGTAACGCCGGTTACTGTCCCGTTTGCAGATGCTGATACGGTTGTGGTCCAGGCATCGCCGCCGTTGTTTACATTGATGTAGTAAACGTCATTATCAAACGTAACGGCTGTGACTTCAGTCTTCTCCTCTCCGGATACCATTACGGATATAGGATATGTTGTGCTTGCAGAGCCTACCCACACTGTGAGCGTTACAGTGAATCCGGAGGCAGGATTCTGAAGCAGTGTGACCTTTATGGTGCCGGACTCTAAGTCAGGCTCAACGCTGATGTACCCGTCTGCATATGTGTTGTCACTGTATGTTTCCTCGACGGAGAACATGTCTTCCGTGACGGTTGCGTTTTCAGGAGCATACGAGAATGTGAGCTCAGTGGATACGCTTGATTCGCCTTCTGCTATCTGCAGGCTGCTGGAGCCGGTGACTGATACGCTTGCGGGGTCAAGGGATACCATCTTGATGTATACGCAGCCGTATCCTGTGTCGGACGTGCATTCGCCCTTGTCAGAAAGGTCAAGCGTTACGGTGTATGTTCCGGCATATTTTATTGTAAAGTCATTTGCGCTGGACAGATTGCTGCCAAGGTAATCTGTATCAGACTGGGATGCATCATAGTACTCCCATGCATATATCTGGACATACCAGTTGCCGTCTGAATCCAGGAAGCTTGCAACGCTGGGATATGCGATATGGAATGAGTCATCGGCATCAAAATGCCTGGTTATGGTATATACGCCCTGCTCGGATGTTGCATCAAGAAGTACGCCTGCTGACTGTGCTGAATCAGAGTCGGAATAAACCTCCCATGTTCCTCCTAATCCGTACAGGAAATAGAAGTCATCAGCAACCAGAACAGAGCAGGTGAGTGTCTGCTGTCCGCTGGATGCCAGTGTCACTGTAGCTGTAATTGTGGCAACGCCGAAATACTGGCCGGTAACAGTTGCGGTGGCTGTTGATGTGGAATCAGCCGTCGATGTTGTGCCGGCAGTTACAGTGGCTATTCTGCTTTCAGATGTGGACCAGCTGATGTCTGAGATAGTGTCGTTGACAGCAGTAACCGAAAGAGTTGTGGACTGCTCCATCATTACAGTCGCTGTGGATGAGCTGATGTAATATACAGCCTCTCCCTCTGCAATTACAGTAATCGTGCAGACAGCGGAAGCTTCTTCGTTGTCAGCTGAGGTAATGGTCAGTGTCGCAGATCCTGTGGAAACGCCTGTCACTGTGATTGTGGAGCCGCTGACTGTGTAGGATATGCATGTGCTGTCATCACCGCCGACCTGGATGTCATAGTCCTGGTTTGTGGCATCTGAAGGAACGAATGATACCGCTATGTCTCTCGTGCCGCCTACAGGAATGCTGGCGGCTGAAGGATCAAGAGATATGGATGTCACAGGCTTGGAGACTGTAACCAGACAGGTTGCAGGAGCAACATTGGATCCGCCGGCAGCGGTTGCTGTGATTGTCGTTGTGCCGTATCCAACAGCTGTTAAGACTCCGCCTTCAACTGTAGCAACATCTGAGTTAGATGAGTACCAGATAACGGCTTTGTTTGTTGCATCTTCAGGCTCTATTGTAACGGCGAAGGTATATTCATCGCCAAGCTCAAGGCTGAGGCTATCCACATCAAGTGAGATGCCAGTTACTGTTACAGTGCCGCTGGTGCCGCCGTTCCCTTCTTCGTTGCCGGAATTGTCCTCGGCCGCCGCTACTGTCAGGGTGACGGTTGCTGAGAAAGACCCGCTGGCTGCGGTAATGACTGCAGTGCCCGCTGCCACTGCCGTGACGGTTCCGTCTGAGTCAACAGTAGCCGCGTCAGTGTTGGATGAAGACCAGGTTATGGTGCCGGAGCCTGTTGTGGAGTCAGTGTATACAAGCTGTGCCGCAAACGGATATGTCTGTCCGGCCGTGAGGTCTGTTGTGGAGCTGGTTATTTCAACACCTGAAAGGTCCGGAGTGTAGCTGTATGAAATGAGATCCTCGGAAGGCGACAGTGTAAGCGTGTAGGTTGCGCTGAAGCTTACGGAAATGCTTCCGGATGTGCCGCTTGCAAGGGCTGTCTGAGTGGACCAGACAGAGCTGTACCCGAAGGATGCCGAGGAACCTACTTCGTTGATTGTGAAAGTATCATCTGCGTCCAGATGGATTGAAAGAGTGTAATCAACCCCGTTCTGTGTGAACAGGTATGATGAAGGCACGCTGGAAGATTCACTGTATGAGGGGGAATTTGCGGATGAAAGTGAGATGTAATAGTATGCCACAGTGACGGTTGTGTCATTGTTGCCTCCGTTCTCACTGTTGTCCCCTTCATTGCCCGTGCCGTCGCCGTCCGGGCTGATGTCACCGCTGGGGTTTTCTCCGTCTCCGTCATCTTTGTGCTTGTTGCAGGCTGATGCAAAGGCCAGTGTGAATACAAGCACCAGGCTGAGCAGCAGTATGAACAGGTACTTGACTTTACTTCTCATAAATATCTCCTGTGAAATATATGGCGCTAATCATGCCGCCTGCAGGAGTTTTGTCCTGCAGGCAGGCAGATTCGCATGTAATGAATTATGTTTTGTCTTCTGCAGTCTCGGATGTCCCATCTGCCCGATCCGTGTGTTTAGCCTGCATAGTAG
>JAJPYV010000157.1 GCA_021204735.1 Prevotella sp. | reverse complement strand
CTTACTCAAAAAAAGTGATACATACCGATATAAGAAGTGTAAAAAACAAAATTCTTGCGTTATGAAACATCTTTTTTACAAGAAAGATACGCTCCATAAAGAAAAAATCACTAATTTTGTAACACAAATTAGAAAACCTTATAAATAGAATACTTATGCTATCACAACAAGATTTAAAGCAGATTGCCTCAAAAGGCATTACCGAAGAACAGGTAGAGAAACAGTTGGAAGAGTTCAAGCAGGGATTTCCTTTCCTGAAGATAGAAGCAGCAGCCAGCATCGGTAAGGGCGTTATTGCTCCGGATGGCAAAGAGCGTGCCGAGTATATCGAGAAATGGAATGCTTACAAGGCAGAGGGAAAGAAGATCGTGAAGTTTGTACCAGCGAGCGGAGCAGCAAGCAGGATGTTCAAGGACATGTTCGCATTTGTAGATGCCAGTTATGACGTACCGACGACCGACTTTGAGAAGAAGTACTTTGACAACATCGAGAAGTTCGCATTCTATGGTGAGCTTGACGAGGCGTGCAAGAAAAATGAGGGCAAGGGAATAAAAGACCTTATTGCAGAAGGCAATTACAAGGCCGTTGCAGCTAATATGTTGCAGGCAAAGGGACTTAACTACGGGCAGTTGCCAAAAGGAATGCTGACATTCCACAAGTATGAAGACGGCACACGTACACCTATGGAAGAACACCTTGTAGAAGGAGCGTTGTATGCTGCCAGCAAGGGCGAGGTAAACGTACACTTCACCGTAAGTCATGAGCACATCCAGTATTTTGAGAAGAAAGTAGAGGAGAAGATGGGTCAATATGCAGACAAGTACGGTGTGAAGTACAACGTGTCATTTTCAGAGCAGAAGCCGAGCACAGACACATTGGCAGCAGCCGAGGACAACACCCCGTTCCGCAATGAAGACGGATCGTTGCTGTTCCGTCCAGGCGGTCATGGAGCATTGATACAGAACCTCAACGACATTGATGCAGATGTTATCTTCATCAAGAACATCGACAATGTAGTGCCAGACAGGTTGAAGGGCGACACCGTTGACTACAAGCAGCTCATAGCCGGAATATTGGTATCATTGCAGGCAAAAGTATTCGACTATCTCCATCTGCTTGACACAGGCAACTACACTCATGAGAATCTTGAGGAGATTATCCGTTTCGTACAGAGAGACCTTTGCTGCCGCAAGGCTGATATCAAGGATTTGGAAGATGCAGACCTTGTGATTTATCTGCGCAACAAGTTGAACCGTCCTATCCGTGTTTGCGGAGTAGTGAAGAATGTAGGTGAGCCTGGTGGTGGTCCGTTCCTGACATACAACCAAGACGGAACAGTAAGTTTGCAGATTCTTGAGAGCAGTCAGATTGACAAGAGCAACACAGAGTACATGAAGATGTTCACAGAAGGAACACACTTCAATCCAGTTGACTTGGTTTGCGCTATAAAGAACTACAAGGGTGAGGCATTCGACCTGCCGAAGTATGTTGACAAGAGCACAGGATTCATCAGCAGCAAGAGCAAAAACGGCAAGGCACTGAAAGCACTTGAACTTCCTGGCTTGTGGAACGGTGCGATGAGCGACTGGAACACGATATTCGTAGAAGTGCCACTGTCAACGTTCAACCCGGTAAAGACGGTAAACGACCTGTTGAGGGAACAACACCAGTGAGAAATTTTCGGAGAAAATTTCTCAAATTAAGAATTAAGAATTCGATGCGGCTGAAGCCGAGTAAATTTTTGTTAGAGTTCTTAACTTGAGAGTTTTCGAAAAAAACTATTGTAGATATTTAAGAGTGAGTTCGGCTCAAAACCGAACTCATTCTTTGTAAATATTGTAGAAGGATTTTGGGAAAAGAAATATGTATTGTTTGACTTGTAAGAATTATGACAAGACAAGAAATTTTGGATGAAATCAAACATTTATATTAAAAGTCTTGCACAATACGAATTTTCGTATTATATTTGCACAATCTAAAACTAACTTTATCATGAAAGAAACAGAATTAACTGAAAAAGAATCAGAGCTTATTTCTGCAATTAGGAATTATAGGAACTCGTACCCCAATGGACATCCAGAGTTGTTATGGTATGCTCAACAGATTTTGATGAATTAGTTGAAGATCATAGGAATGACAATTTTTAATTTTTAAAAATTTAGGAGTAAATAGGTTATGGAGGCAGCAATTGAAGTAAAGACAAATAAGGATACTATGGTAAAGAAGAGGTTGAATGATATTCTTCTAACAGTTTCATGGAGGGAAATTGCACACTATTATTTCGGCAAGTCCTCTTCATGGTTATATCATAAACTTGATGGCATTGATGGTAATGGCGGTCAAGGAGGATTCACTGAAGAAGAAAAGTGTAAGCTCAAAGATGCGCTAAATGACCTCGCGAGTAGAATTCATATTTGTGCCGAAAATATCTGATTTTTATATTTTGATGGTTAGAATTTCGTTGAGGTCAGTGAGGTAGTTGGAACTTTTGAGTTCGCATTTGACGTGCCAGGGACGGTTGTTGAGACTTTCGGAGGCGAGGCAGATGCTTTTTGTGCCGTAACGTTGGTTGATACGGTCCATTGTCTGCATCAGTCGGTTTCTGTTGTGACGGTTTTTTATCACGTCGAAAAAGTCGGGTGTGACACAGGAAGCATCAGAGATGTCGCTAACGATAACCCCTGCTTTTTTGTATAAAATGCCAGGTCGGTACATCTCGTTGAGCAATTGCAGAGCAGCGTGAGTTATCTCTATAGTGTCTGAAGTATTCACGAACATCGGTCGAGTTCGGATGTTATTATACTGTTCCAAGTCCTCACGGAAGCGGTTGGAGAGTATGAAAACCGTGACGTTGCCAGCAACAGCATGCTGCGATCTCAGTTTGTTGGCGCAACTGCCGGCAAAAGAAGACACTGCCTCACGTAGATCATTCAAGTCTGATGTCATGTTACCGAAACTACGACTGGTGCAGATGCTCTGTTTCTGTAATACCTCAGAAGTATCGATGCAATCAATACCGTTAAGTTCTTTCCATGTCCTGACGAGAGGAAGAGTGAAATAACGTTTCACCCAATTCTCACTTTTATCCGCAAGGTCAAGAGGCGAGTTTATCCCCAGTTGTCTTAATTTCACGAGAGTTCTCCTGCCGATGCCCCAAATATCCTCAAGAGAGAACATTTCCAGAGCCTTTCTGCGTTTAGAGTCGTTGTCGATAACACAGATAGAATCATATCCCTTGTATTTCTTCGCATATTTGCTACCCACTTTGGCAAGAGTTCTTGTCGGAGCGATACCCACGCTTACGGGGATGTCGGTGTACAGCCGTATTTTCTCCACGATGGCACGCATGAAACTCTCCATGTCGCAGAACCGCTCATAGCCATCGAGACGGCAGAAGCTCTCATCGATGCTGTATTTCTCAACGTGTGGGATAGACTTTCTTAGGATGTTGGTTACCCGTTTGCTCATAGCCGCATACAGCATCATGTTGGAGGAGAACACCACCACATTATTAGCTTTCACGATATCCATGACCTTAAATAACGGGTTGCCACGGTGCAGACCGAGAGCTTTCGCCTCAGGGGTGAGAGCCACGATGCAACCATCGTTGTTAGACAGCACACAGACAGGTTTGCTACGCAGACCTGGGTGGAAAACCTTCTCCACGGAACAGAAAAAACTGTTGCAGTCGACTAATGCATACATAATTCAGTTTCTTGGGCGATGTATTACATACGTTACAGTTCCCCACACGCTGAAATCATCCCCGTCAGTAATTTCTATTTCAGGGAAATCAGGGTTGGCGGGAATGAGCCAGCCCTTGCCATTTCTCATTGCGAAATGTTTCAGAGTGTATTCGCCATTCAGTTCACATACCGCCACCTCCTGTTCGGCGGGGCTGCGATTACTCTTGTCAACAATCACGATATCCCCGTTGAATATGCCAGAATCGACCATAGAATCTCCTTGTACACGGATAAGGTAAGAAGCCTCCGGGTGAGGACAAAGCATTTTCAACATATCGATGTCTTGTGATATTTCGTCGTTGTCCAACGGAATAGGGAAGCCAGCAACCATTTTCACGTCGAAAAACGGGATTGCAAACGGTTTTATTCTTGTTGCAGGATATACCTCGCCAATTTGCCCTATTGTGGAGGGGTGTGACGTTGTCTGGGACACTTTGAGGCGTGCGATGTTGATACAGTTGCGGATAAATTCCGTCTTGTTCGTATGACTGTCAATGAAATCAGCCAGTTGTCTGTCAGCACGGAAGGCATACAATCTGCTGTTACCTTTCGGGCGGCCAGCCCCCTTACGCGTCCCACCACGATTATCTTTTCTGTTATTTTGCATTTCAAAATATATTGTGGTGCAAATATAGCAATATATTTTGAAAAACGTATAACGTTTTTCAAAATATTGGGAAAGAAAAAATAAGGTGCGGACAATATTTAATACAAGAAAAGTTTCCGTTTGAGGGAAACTTTTTATTTAGTGTACCCTTCGTAGTAGTAGGACTGTTCGATGCCTTTGAAAATCATGCCGCGGTCATTGACCTTGTCGGTAAGGGCAGGTTGCAGCAGAACACGGAGTTCCAAATCATTTATGGGGCTTCGTTCCATAGCCTGGAGATACAAGTCCTTGTCAACCATTTGCCAGTCGATAACCATGCCGATATTCTTTTTGAGTATCATGTCAAGCCAGATACGAGTGGCTCTGCCGTTACCCTCCATAAAGGGATGAGCGACATTCATCTCCACGTATTTAGCTATTATTGCCTCGAAAGTATTTTCCGGCATTTTTTCTATTATAGGAAGGATTGCATCAAGGTACAGGCAGTTGGCAAATCTGAAACCACCTTTTGCGATATTCATCGTGCGTATTTTGCCCGCAAAATCGTACAGTCCATCAAAGAGATATTTATGGATTTGGCATAATCCGGAAGTTGTACCCACCTCAATCTTGTCGATATCACCAGACTCATACAATGACTTCGCTTTCAGGAGACTTTGCCCGTCAATATCATTTTTATCCATCCTATTCATATAACGGTTTTGCTTATCTTATACAAAGATAGTGCAAACGAGAGGAATGAAAGCTCGCTTTCAAATTCCCGAGTGCAGTTTATCTTCTACAAAGTTACTCAAAATCATTGTAAGGTGCAACTTTGAAATGATAAAATTGGAAACGTTTGTAAGTTGCGGACAAATTATTTACCTTTGCATTTTCATTTACAATTCTATTCAGAAAAGGGATATGATAGTTTGCATTGCCGAAAAGCCGAGTGTGGCAAAGGATATAGCGAGGATATTGGGAGCCACGAAATCGCAGGACGGTTACATGGAGGGCAACGGATATCAGGTGACTTGGACATACGGACACCTATGCACGTTGAAGGAGCCCCATGACTACACGTCTATGTGGAAGCAGTGGCGTATAGAGACGTTGCCGATGTTGCCACAGCGGTTCGGTATAAAACTGATAGACGATGCAGGAATACGCAAGCAATTCGCCGTTATAGAGAAGCTAATGCAAGCCGCCGACAGTATAATAAACTGCGGAGATGCAGGGCAGGAAGGCGAGTTGATACAGAGGTGGGTGATGCAGAAGGCACAGGCGAAATGTCCTGTGATGCGCCTATGGATATCTTCCATGACCGATGAGGCGATAAAAGACGGTTTCCAGAAGTTGAAAGACCAGAAAGAATATCAACTATTGTACCTTGCCGGACTTGGAAGGGCGGTAGGCGATTGGATATTAGGTATAAACGCGACACGATTGTACACGTTGAAATACGGCAGGGAGAAACAGGTGCTGTCAGTAGGACGCGTGCAGACACCTACGCTTGCGCTGATAGTGAACCGTCAGAAAGAGATAGACAATTTCAAGTCAGAGCCATATTGGGTACTCTCAACGATATACCGTGATACCCTGTTTACCGCAACAAAGGGCAAGTTTACGAGTAAGGAAGAAGGCGAGCAGTCGTTCGGGAAAATCGAGGGGAAGCCATTTACTGTCACCGATGTACAGAAGAAAGCAGGCAAGGAAGCACCTCCCCATCTGTATGACCTCACATCACTGCAAGTGGACTGCAACAAAAAGTACGGCATGAGTGCGGAGACCACTCTCAACACGATACAGTCGTTGTATGAGAAAAAGTTCACCACATACCCCCGTGTTGATACCCAGTACCTTAGTGATGATATCTATCCGAAGTGCCCCGCGACATTAAAAGGACTGAAAGGGTACGAGCAGTTCACGCAGCCCCTTGCGAATATCAAGTTGCCAAAGAGCAAGAAAGTGTTTGACACATCGAAAGTTACTGACCACCATGCCATAATCCCAACGGGTGTACCGGTAAGAGGCCTCACCGACATGGAGGCACACGTTTACGACCTGATAGCCCGCAGGTTTATCAGTGTGTTCTATCCCGACTGCAAGTTCTCCACCACTACAGTAACAGGAAAAGTAGAGGACGTGGAGTTCAAGGTTAGCGGAAAACAGATTTTGGAGAGCGGCTGGAGGGTGCTGTATGAGAAGGATGTCAAGACATCAGATGAAGCAGATGATAAGAAAGGCGATGAGGAGCGCACGTTGCCAGCTTTCGTGAAGGGAGAGAGTGGAGAGCATAAGCCCACGCTTACCGAAAAATGGACGACACCACCGAAATACTATACCGAGGCGACATTGTTGAGAGCCATGGAAACGGCGGGCAAGTTTGTTGATGATGAGGAGTTGCGTGCCGCATTGAAGGAAAACGGTATCGGCAGGCCATCATCGAGGGCGAGCATTATCGAGACATTGTTCAAGCGAAATTACATAAAACGAGAGCGGAAGAACATCGTAGCCACGCCGACAGGCATAGAACTGATAGGACTGATAAAAGAAGATTTGCTCAAGAGTTGTGAACTGACAGGTATATGGGAAAAGAAACTGCGTGACATAGAGCATGGGAAATACAATGCAGGGCAGTTTATCAATGAGTTGAAAGAGCAGATTACAACCATTGTAAAAGACGTAGTGGCAGACAAGAGTAATCGCCATGTAACCGTTGTTACAGATGAGGATTTGAAGAAAAAGACGAAAAGGAAAGAGGTGATTTCAGGACCGAAAAAGATTGATAGTCAGGGGACCGTTCTTCCAGCAGACGATTCGATAATCGGTAAGGTGTGCCCGGTCTGCGGCAAGGGACATATTATAAAAGGTAAGACGGCATACGGATGCGACAGGTGGAAGGAAGGGTGCAATTTTAGGATAAAATTACAAATTAAGAACAATGCTTCGCAAATTAAGAATTAAGAGTTAAGAATTAAGAATTCGATTTTGCTTGAGTGGTTGCTTG
>JAJPYV010000276.1 GCA_021204735.1 Prevotella sp. | reverse complement strand
CAAAATAAGAAATAAAAAATAATAAATAAAAAATCAATGTCACTTGATACGTTGCGTGAGAGGGTGCCAGTTAGGGCGGTTATCATCACATCTCTGAAAGTTTGTCAAAAGTACAAATAAATTTCAATAAATGAAATTATTTGCGAAATAAAACTAATAATTTGATTGAAAAACGTACAAAACTCAAATTGATTTTTCTGATAACCTATGGGAACAACAGCGTTGCCGTATGTCTGGTTATGGGTGGGGATTTTGGTGGTTAAACGTAAAAAAACAGGTTGAGAAAAACGGCGTAAGTGCTTAATTTTGAACAAATAAAGCCTCGTATGTTAAAGAATGTAATAGGAAAATATTAAAGTTTTAGTTTAATAAATATATGATAAATTACTATATATAAAATAATAATAGTATAATAATTAACGAAAAATGGTAATTTTAGCTAAGTGCAAAAGATGTAAAGGATGTTTTTTATCTGCACATTTTTTATTAATTTCGCAAGCGTTAATGAAAATCTTATATCAAAATTACTGAATGGAAACCAGGAAAATAATAACCATGATAGTTTTGCTTCTGCTTGTGGCAGCTCCTATCCTTGCGGACAAGGATAAGGATAACAACAAAAGCAAGAACGAAGAGGAAGACATGTATGATGAGATAGATAATTATGACTTCCTCTACAGTGGAGAAGATACAGACTTTGATGGTTATTCGTTTTCGTTGGTAGGTAACGTGATGGACGAGGCTTTCTCACATATCGGTGACCGTTACCGTTCAGGTCAGGCTGGTCCTTACTCATTTGATTGTTCAGGATTTACGAGTTATGTTTTCGGACAATTAGGCATATCCCTTAGCAGATCATCACGTGAGCAGTACAATCAAGGTACATCAGTAGACAAGAAAAACCTGCAGACAGGCGACCTTGTATTCTTCAAGAGTCCAGGTTCGGGTAGGTCGATAGGTCATGTGGGAATTGTGGTAGATGTAAACACTGAAAACGGAACATTCAGTTTTATACACGCAAGCAGCAAGAAAGGCATAATTGTAAGTAGCAGTACAGAAGATTATTATGCGCACCGTTATGTAGGAGCACGCCGCGTAATGTAATATGAAGCTATTAGCTTTTAGTATATTTTTGTTGGCAGGCATAATTCAAGAGGCCTGCAATTCAACGGATGTTGACGGGAGACCGACAACATCTGTTGTTTATGATAGTGACGAGTCGGGTAGGGACACCACAAGAACAGTGCAGCAAGACACTTTGGTTATAGCCCTTACAGGTGACATAATGATGGGTACGACATACCCCGATACCGTGTTGCCATCAGAAAAGGGAGCACAACTATTCAACGATGTAAAGTATATTCTCAGGAAGGCAGATGTGGCAGTAGGAAACTTGGAAGGAACACTCTGTGACAGTGCCGAATTGGAGAAGAAAACGATACAGCACGCATACGCATTCAGAACACCCACCGACTTTGCGCCACGCCTTAAAGAAGCCGGTTATGATTTTCTAAGTATGGCAAACAACCACGCTTTTGATTTTGGAATGACAGGAGCACGTTCCACAGAACATCAGTTGGATAGTCTTGGAATAAGTCATGTAGGGGTGAAATGGCATAGTAAATATGCTATAATAGAGAAAGGAGGAATAAGGTACGGGCTGTGTGCTTTCGGGCACAACTATTACACCTTGAAGATACAGGATTTTGATGCGGTAAAAACAGTACTTGATACTTTGAGAGAAAAGTCAGATATCGTGATAGTATCGTTTCATGGAGGAGCAGAAGGAGAGGACAAGAGTCATTTGCCATACGAAAAAGAAATGTTTTTTACGGAAGATAGAGGATCATTACGAGATTTTGCCCATTTCTGTATAGACAATGGAGCCGACATAGTTTACGGACATGGTCCACATGTAGTGCGTTGTGTGGAGGTCTACAAGGATAGGTTTATAGCATACAGTTTAGGTAATTTCTGCACTCCATACAACATCAGTATTTTAGGATTATCAGGCTATGCCCCAGTGATTGAGGCGAAGATAAACAAGAAAGGAGAATTTCTATCTGGCATAATACATCCTTTTATCCAATACAAAGGATTAGGACCACGCTATGATAATAATAGAAAGGTTATACGCCAGATACAAAAACTGACAAATGAAGACATGCCAAACAGTAATGTGATAATAATGGATAATGGTGTGATTAAGAGAAAATAAATTACAAGTTTATTCTTTCGGCAGAGCGTCAGGTTCCTCTAATCTTCTGATTTCAACAGTTGCAGTACCAAGTCTTATAAGATCTATTTCTTTTGCCGCAGCGTAAGAGAGATCAATGCGATGGTTGCTTTTACATCTATCGGTAACCTTAACCACAACACTTTTACCGTTTTTTATGTTAGTTACCTTGAGCATAGTACCAAAAGGGAAACGGTTGTAGGCACATGTAAGACTGTCCTTATGGTATCTTTCACCATTACTTGTCCTACGACCCTGTAAACGGTTAGAGTAATAACTTGCTATACCATTCTCCTGTGCCTGGAGAATGGTACAGCAAAACATTAGAGATAATATTAATAGGGCTTTCCTCAAACTATAATATACCTCCTTTTCTAATTAGAGAACTATTATACTATTCCTTGAGCCATCATTGCGTTAGCGACTTTCATAAAGCCAGCGATGTTAGCACCTTTGACATAGTCGACATAACCGTCTGCCTGTTTGCCATATTTAACGCATTGCTCGTGGATACTATGCATAATTGTATGTAATTTTTCGTCAACCTCAGTCTCGCTCCAATTCAGACGCATAGAGTTCTGAGTCATTTCAAGTCCAGAAGTAGCCACGCCACCGGCATTAACAGCCTTACCTGGAGCGAACAACTGCCTTGCAGCGATGAACTTATCAACAGCCTCAGCGGTGCATCCCATATTGGAAACCTCAGCAACACAGAACGGTTTGTTAGCCAATATTACATCAGCATCGTTGCCATCAAGTTCGTTTTGTGTAGCGCAAGTCAGGTAGATGTCAGCCTTGACCTCCCAAGGACGTTTGCCAGGAACGAAAGTAGAGCCTTCGAACTCATCAGCGTAAGGTTGGCAAACATCATTACCCGTTGCACGAAGTTCGAGCAGATAGTCAATCTTCTCACCTGAGATGCCATTCGGGTCATAAATATAACCGTCAGGGCCAGATATTGTTACTACCTTACCACCAAGTTGGTCAGCCTTCTTTATTGCGCCCCAAGCAACATTACCGAAACCACTTACAGCAATTGTCTTGCCCTTGATATCGATATTGTGCTCATTGAGCATTTGGTTAACGAAATACAGTGCACCATAACCAGTAGCTTCAGGACGGATTCTGGAACCACCCCATTCGAGACCCTTACCAGTTATAAAGCCATCCCAATGGTGTGTGAGTTTTTTGTACATACCAAAGAGGTAGCCAATTTCACGAGTTCCAACACCGATGTCACCAGCAGGAATATCTACGTCAGGACCCACATGGCGGTACAATTCAGTCATGAATGCCTGACAGAAACGCATTACCTCAGCATCGCTCTTGCCACGGATAGAGAAATCAGAACCACCCTTTGAGCCACCCATAGGTAATGTGGTGAGAGCGTTCTTGAAAATCTGTTCAAATCCGAGGAACTTCAAGATTGACAAGTTAACAGATGCGTGAAATCTCAATCCGCCTTTGTACGGACCAATTGCACTATTGAACTGTACTCGGTAACCAATGTTCACGTTTACCTTTCCTCTGTCGTCTATCCAAGGAACACGGAAAGTGATAATTCTTTCAGGTTCCACTAATCGTTCAATAAGGCTTGCCTTCTCGAATTCAGGATGACTGTTGTAAACATCCTTTATTGATACCAGCACCTCTTTCACTGCTTGGAGATACTCCAACTCGCCTGGGTGTTTACTTTGCAACCCCTGCATTATTTTCTCAACTTCCATATTTTGTGAGTTTAAAAGGTTTATGACAAAATGTCAATTTACTGGTACAAATATATCCATTTTTGTATTAACAGCCAAATATTTTCATCTGTTTTTCGGGTTGATTGCTAACTTTTTGCTTTATTTGAACATTGTTTAATTATTATCAACAATGAGTTGGAACATGAAACATTACAGTAGAAATTACTGCCTATTGGTGTTCCAAGAACTAAATGCCGTTAGGTAATATTCTAAATGTTATACTCTTGTTGCCATACCCAATACGATATTGAGGCAATGGAATTGCGTGTTCATCCCAACTGTTCACACCTCCGAGACCGTAGTGTTCAGCATCGATACACAAGTTAGTATATTTAGACTTAGGAACCTCTGGTGAATGGCGTTGTTCCTTAGCGTCGCCACCATCGAGATCAGCAATATTATAATGCAAAGCAGAAGCATAGACAGGAGCGAGCGGAACAATAGTAATGCCCGAACCCTGCTTGTCACTTTGCTTCCATTGTCTGATATCAGATTTCAAACCAGACTCTTGTGGTCGGATATACGGGAAGAACTGCCCATCAGCAGTAGCGTTGTAGATACCAATTAATTGCGACTGTTTTCTGTCGGCATAATTCTCTACCGGTCCTCTGCCATAATATGTACTGTAGTCCATGTTGTAAGGCAGTTGCATTACAACCCCAAAGCGGAACATATCAGCAACGTGAGCAGTATCACTTGCCTGCAACTGTTGAGTGTACTCTATACTGCCGTCGGGTGAGAGGACATATTTCATTGTAAGAGTAGCATATACCTCAGGCATAGAATAAGTAGCCGTTACTGTTGAAGTCTTGCTGTTAACGTCAAGAGAAGTAAGGGTGATGGTAGGATTTCTCCACACATTATATTTAACATTAATTCCAGCACCCATATCATTATCAGTAACAGCACGCCAGAAATTAGGTTTGAGTGTGCCACCGTCACCGAGTAAATCCTTGCCATTAACAGTATATTTCGACAAGAAACCAGTGGAGCGGTCAAACGAGATAACAGCAGAAAGGTTACTGAACGTTACCGTATCGTCCTTGTCCAAGCATTTCATGCGCTTCAACTTCGCCGTATTCGGCGTAAGTTTGGCATATTGCTCAGCATAGTCAAGTTGTTGTATAACCATTTGCCGATAAGCGATAGTGTCCCCGATATTCCTCAACGGTTGTTTTTTTGTAAGAATAAAGTAAACATTCAACACTAATTCATCAGCAGAAATACTGTCGTTATTGATAATATATGGCAGGGTAAACATCTTAGTCTGTTGCGGTTTAACATCAAGACTTTCGATTGTTCCGCTATTAACAATATTATTTCCATCAGCAACCAACTGCCATTCAAGTTTGCAGTCATCTATATTAGTGAAGAAATTCTCGTTCTTTATGGATATTTTGCCATTCAGCAAGTCAACAGGTTCAGCCCATATATTCTGGTGGAAATATTTTACCTCGTAAGCCTGCGGACTAAGTATTCTGTCAGGATTTACCAATCCGTTGCAATTGAAATTATTGTCAGAAGGGTCATTAGGATCATAATCGCCGCCATATTTATAAACTTCAACCCCATTAGCCCCTTTACCTCTCAGGCCCTGATCGACAAAGTCCCATATAAAGCCACCTTGATAAGTAGGGTAGGTACGTATTATGTCCCAATACTCGGCGAAACCGCCTTCACTGTTGCCCATTGCGTGAGCATACTCACATTGAATCAACGGGCGTTGATCCTCCGGTTTTTTACTCTCAAGGTATTCGATGCAACCAGAATGTTCGAGGTACATCGGGCAGAAAATGTCAGTGTTTTCCTCTTTGCGTGCCATGTGGTATTGTACAGCTCTGCTGCCGTCAGTTTCCTTAATCCATTTGAATGCATTCTTGAAATGGTCGCTGTTTACAGTCTCGTTGCCGAGCGACCAAACGATGATACTTGGGTGGTTGAAGAGCAAAGAGACATTATGCTGGTTACGCTGCATAATCTGGTTGGCGAACATCGGCAGTTTGGCAAGAGAGTTTTCACCATATCTAAAGCCATGTCCCTCCATATTAGCTTCCGCAACTAAATAGAATCCATATTGGTCACAAAGAGCGTACCATTCAGGGTCATCAGGATAATGGCAAGTGCGCACAGCATTGATGTTGAGACGTTTCATTATCTCAAGATCTTGAATCATGCGTTCCTTACTGACGTAATAGCCATAGTCTGGGTCAATCTCATGTCTGTTCACGCCCTTGATAAGAATCGGTTGACCATTTACCAAGAGTTGTTTGTTTACTATTTCCACCTTTCTGAAACCTGTCTTGATAGGAATCACCTCAATCAACTCACTGTTTTTGTAGACCGAACATAGCAGCGTGTAAAGATACGGAGTTTCAGCAGTCCATTTCTTCGGATTGTCAATTTCAAAAGAAGTAACCATGTCGTTGCAACCAACAAGGTCAGTTTGGAGTACTGTCTTTAAATCAGCATCAACAAGGCGCATGGTGATGTCCACGTCGCCTACAGCCTTCATGTCAATTTTCAGAGAGCCATTTTGGTAAGCACTATCAAGGTTGGCTGTAACCCTGATGTCATCAACATGGAAATCTGTATTTCGACTGTAAAGATAGCAATGCCTTCCCACACCGCTAAGACGCCAATAATCTTGATCCTCGCAATAACTGCCGTCGCACCAGCGGAAAGTTTGGAAAGCTATCAGGTTTTCGCCCTCATGCACAAAATCCGTTATATCAAACTCAGCAGCAAACTTGCTGTCTTCAGCATATCCAACAAACTGTCCGTTAACCCATAGATAGATATTCGATGTTACAGAGCCAAAATGAGCGATTACCGTGCGTCCCTGCCAGTTTTCAGGCAGAGTTATTGTGCGTCGGTAAGATCCGACATGATTTTTTTGTGTAGGAGGGTAGGGAGGGTTAGTCTTATACTGACCTTTCCATGCAAAACCACTGTTCACATAAACCGGTGAGCCGTAGCCATTAAGTTCCCAAATTCCTGGTACAGGAATTGTTCCCCACGAAGAATCATCATATTCAGAAGTGAAAAAATCAGTAGGGCGTTTATCGGGAGTTTCTACCCATTTAAATTTCCACTCCCCGTCGAGAGAGAGAAAGTTGTCAGATTTTTCTTTAATTCCCGCTACAGCTTTCTGGGTAGTTTCGTAAGAGAAAAAGTCAGTGTGTAGAGGCAACCTGTTTATCTCATTTACTTCCAAATCATGCCATTCGTTCATTGTCGGCAAAGTTGTTTCTGGAATACTATCCTGTGCATAAGACAGGTTACTTGTGGCAAGTGCGGCTGCAAACAGAGCCATTTTAGAAAAAACACGTGAATGGTTGTTCATGAGTATGTATTTTTAAGTTATTCATACTTCCGTCAAGATGTGACAGAGGATATTAAAGTATA
>JAJPYV010000394.1 GCA_021204735.1 Prevotella sp. | reverse complement strand
TATCATCAAATTTTTGTGATAGGGAATTAAATGAGGCTGCAGCCATCAAAATATCATTGATGTCATTTTTACAATATGTTTTACCAAAATCAATCATCTTGGTGATTAGGTCCGAGACGTCATAACCTGGATTATTGTCTATAAGTAATCCTATATAATTTTGATACAGCAGTATTATATCATATTTGTTGTCATATGTACTAACCCATTTCCTATTTGTTTCAACTATATAAACTGCCTCACATAGGTAGCTTATTCGATCTTTTTCTGTCAAGTCTGGAAAATCTGAAATTTCGCCAAGACTCTTACATGCGTTGAATACAATAAGTGTTGCTTCGTAATTCTTTAGATAAGTCTTTTTGTTTTTTTTATAATAATCAACAATATTGATACAGTGATTACTACATTCAGCATATTGCATTTGCTTAAAGGTTACATCCGCGAGTTCGTTTTCAGACCGCAAATAATTTAACCCTTCCTGAGCAAGACATACGCATGTTTTCAGGAAAAATATAGTAACCATTGTTATAAAGTAATGAAATCTCATGCAATTATTTTAATGCGGTAACATTACGTTAAATGTATTTCATACTGATATCATTTCCACGAATGGACAGAACACACATTTTCCCATATACAGTTAATTTAATGCGTCCAACAATATGAAACCAGCCCAGTATTGAGGATCTTGATACTCAGCATAACTTCGTACCAACTGCTGGGCAATACGAAGAGATTCGGTTTTACTTTTGCCATTAAGCAATTGGCGATAGAACTCTGTCATAAGAAGCTGGGTAGCCTTATCATCCACTTTCCACAATGTCATAAGAAGAGATTTTGCTCCTGCAAGTTTAAATCCACGCTGGAGGCCAAAAACACCTTCGCCAAAAGCGTCTCCAAGTCCGCTTTGACATGCGGATAACACTACGAGATTCACATCGCCAAGATTCATATCCGACAGTTCCTTTGCAGTAAGCACACCATCTTCAACATCATCGGGAAGCTTTATGCCTTGTAGGCACAAATTTGCGCCGCTGAAGACTAATCCCGATCGTCTGAGTGACTTATCTTCTTCACTTAGTTTTGTGCCTGTGAAGTTCTTCAAGAAACTAACGTAACTCTTCTTTCCCGCATCACTATGTGTCCAAAAGAACCCATGGGTCGCCAAATGGAGAATATCATACTTTTGTGAACTGGCAGCCATATAGAAAGATTCCTCTGTTCCGTCTTCTCCCATATAAAGAGAGCTTTTCACACCTGCTTCTTGTAGTAATGTATCAATTGAAGTCACTTCTGCTTTTGTGCCAGGAAGGTATGAGACCCCATAGCGCAATCCGTCGATCTCAACTGCCCGGCTTGTCGTAAATCGATGAGCCTCATAGCTTCTGCTTTTAGCAACAAGAGACTGCTCGTCAATGTCATACTGCAAGCCTCCATACAAAAGAGCATTGCAAATCGGTCTATTCACGGTTGCGTCAACCAGCTCTCGGGTAGAGGAGAGTCTGTATATATTATATGCTTCATTCATCCTCTTGCCGTTTGGCATTAACGCATATTCAACACCAATCCTATGTAATTCTCCTTCAGCGGCAAAATAGATGTTTTCAACACCTTGAAGTACACAGGAAAACCTTAACCAAATATTGTTAAACAGAAAGTCAGTGTCCATCAATTCATCACTCTCGCAATTCCCAAGAAAGGACTCATTGAAAAGAGGAATAATTATAGGATTCTCCATATCTTTTTTCAAAACAACAGCACAATAACGAGGCTCCTCGTAAATGCTCTGTAAAGAGTCTGTCCTACATATAATTGGAATGTTGCAGAACTCTACAGCAAGGTCATTGCTTCCCAATTTGTCTCTGACATCTCTCCAACCTACTCCTTTGCAGAATTGGGCGTACTCACTTACATTTTGAGTTAGACTCTTATCCAGTTTGTATATATCAGACTTCAAGTTGATTATTGTGAGAGAATCATTCTCTGCAGAGAGTTGCTTTTTCAGGTTGAGCAACTTCTCATAGGATTTGATATTTTCCTCATTGTTTGAAGTGTAAATGGCATTCTTTATCCTATTAGATGTCCTTAAAAGCAAACCTTTTGCAAGAAGCAAGTTGTCATAGACCGTGCCGTAATTCGCCTCTTCACCTGCGTCATACAACATAAGATTGAGCATAGGTAAATAGCTTTCGAAATGTTTCCAGAAATTCGTGCGCTCATCTGTCGATAGAAATTGGAAGATTGAGTATACTTCATCGGCAATATATGATGATATATTTACAATTTCACATGTGTTGTATGTGCTGTTTATCAAATAGTCAAGCCAGCAATACGCAATGCCACATTCCACCTTCTCATCAGTGTTCCTTGCATACGAATATGCTTCTTTGAAAGCTGTTAGACCCGCAGAATACTCCTCTCGGAAAATACAATTGCTTCCCAAGTTATACAAATAACGGCAAGTGTTTAGTCCTGCTTTTTGTGACTCGTCAATTGATTCTCTGAGTAATACCAATGCCTCTTCGTATAATCCTAAGTGATCGTACATAACTGCCGTGTTTGACAACAAAGTTGTTAGAAAATCACTCTTATCTCGTTTCATAGCTTCGCTATCATCCTCTTCTTGTCCCAAGATCTCTCTTCCTCGGTCTAATGCAACATCCATTAAGAGAACTGATAAAAACTTCTTGTTTAATCCGTTTGCAGCTATTGCACATCGGGAAAGGCACTGTATGTAACCCAAGCCGAAGTCAAGGTTCTCTTCGAATAAATATTTTGCATTATGGCAATAACTTTGTGCTTCCTCGTAATTGAACATCCCATTATATAGGTTGCCCAATCCACTCAGTATTTTCCTGTAAATCCGAGTGTTTTTAAGATTGGCTTGTTCGAGCTGTTCAACAATGTTGAGGTATGCCTTTTCTGCTTCTTCATACTTGCCTGCGTTTACGTACTCTTTGCATAGCAATCCTGTAATTGTCGCTCTTGTCGTCAAATCACAATCCCATTGATCCAAGATGTGCTCGTATTCCTCGACACATTCCTCAAGCTTACCAGAATCTTTTAGTTCAACCGCATTGAGAAGAGAGTTTAAAAGTTCAGGCTCACGATTGAGTGTGATGTAGAATTCGTCATCCTCGCTCAAATTAAGATCAGAGGAATGAGAAATCGGGGAAATGTCAGATTTGTGCAAAGCCATAGCCTTGGTTATTTGCTTGTTCTGATAACATTCAGCTGTAAAATCTTGCATATCGTTATATAAGTCCTCAAACTGATATCCATCAGACAAGTACCATCCGATTGACGTGACTAAACTGTTACGATAGTATTTAAGAGCGGACAATGTGTCGTTATTACAAATATATTCATTCCCTATCGCCCACATCAATTCTACATATACAGGAGAATGTACCCCAAGACTTCTTTCACACAAAGCTTTGGCCATAACAAGGTTCTTAATCTTTTCAGGAGTATGCTTGTCCTCCATATCATCCACCGCGGCGGATAAATAATAATAGTCGAACTGCACAGAGTCTGGAGCAGATTCAAGTTGTGACTGAGTGATTTTGCTTAATGCTTCTCTTATAGCTTGAGGATTATCTTGCATGTCAAACAAACGATTCAGGTAAGTGCCTAAATCTTCTTGAGCGGCCACATCCAACATACTCAAAACGGCAAATAACCATAAAATCATCCTTTTCATGGGCTCGGCGCAGGAATTGAAAACGGGAGGAAACCTTTTCAGGTATGCCCTCCCGTCGGTATGACAAGTTTAGTTCGTAGCGATTGCATATCTGTTGTAGACGCGGCCACGGTTCACAATCTTGACGATGAACCTGCCTGTCCATGCGGGAACCCAACAGACATAGCAGTCGTCCGAATAATCATCATCCTTAGCGATGAGGTGTCCGCCGGAATCGTAGACATACAGGTCAAGATCCGTATCCCCGTCTCCCGAAACGAGAATTTCTGCGAGATAGCCGGCAACGAAACTGATGGAATAGGTGTCTGTGCTGTTGCCGTTGACGGAATCATAATGCAGTGACGGACCGTTTACGGCTCCACGTTGCGATCCTTTAGCCTCGGCGTCGATGTTGTCGATGATTGCAAGCAGGTTGGCGTCACCTTCGGCGAACTTCTTCGCATCCGCAAGAACAGTCTCATAATCATATGCCACTTCCGCGGATTTCCCCTCGGATTCGGAGGTGTCGACAACACTTCCTTCACGTGTCGCGTTCAAGTTCTGGGTGGGATTCTCGGAGAAAATCTGAAGAGCGTCCACCAATGCAAGAGTAGATTTGTTGTTATAACCATAACGAAGCAAATCGCTTGCCAAACGTATGGCGGACAATGATTCGGAAGCCGTGCCCTCTACCGTAGGTTTGTCCTCAACTGTCTGCGCATTGACACTCATTGTCAGAAGGAGCGCACTCATTAAAAAAATAATCTTTTTCATCATGTAAATAATGTTAAATATTAAGTTGCTATTTTGTTTCAATTAGCACCACATATTCCTCATACTGCTTGATTCTTTCGGTAAGGGAAATATCGGATGAAATATCTGTATTTGTTGTCGTCGATTCTTTCACCTCAATCTTTTCGTCAGACGAATCAATCAATGTTTTCAGATACGAAGACTTGACGGCATAGTTTACGTTCTCCGACTGAAAATATTTTTTATTTAGACCGGAACTTGTTATACCTACGACATTGCCTATCATATCGAACAACGGACCACCGCTGTTGCCGGGCTGAATGGGAACCGTGATTTGATAGACACGGACATCGCCTTGTATACCGCTCTTGGAGCTGATTTTGCCATCGGTGAACTTTACTTCGGTTCCCATCACGTCGGCGATAGGATAACCCAATGTGAACACTTCGCTGCCCGTATCCTTGATTCGTGTCAACAACGCATAGGGAATTGCATCCACGCTGATGCTGTCAATTTTCAAGATGGCAAGGTCGTTCTCCTTATCAGAAATCACGACCTTCGCAGGATACGATTCTGCTTTGTTGTTTCTTGTAAAAGTGACCTGAATGGCTTTCGCACCTTCAACGACATGGTAGTTTGTAGCAATGTAACCATTGTCCGAAACGAAAAATCCAGTTCCATTTCCCGTCCAATCTCCTTCTGAACCTGCCGATGACGGAAGGTATTCTTCCGGGATATTATCTGGATCGACCACCTCCTGCACCACAAGCCGGGTGGCGTCAATCACAACCGGAGAGCTTGTCGGATTATAAACCGACACTCCACAGAGTGAACCGTCATAATAAATGCGCCTGACCTGTCCTACAGGTGTCTCGTTGATATAAAATGTGATTTTGTCGTCTGAGTTGACAACCTGAAGCTGGTTAATATCAGGTTTTATGCAGTCTGCAATCATCCATTCATCGTTCTGTACCATTACACCATTCTTTCTGTAGATAAATTGGAACAGGTTTTTATAGATAGAGAGAGAACAAAAATTATCCCAATCTTTAAAGCCAAAGAGGAGTGTAACAACAGAACCTTGTTCCCTCTGGTTGGTAACTACACTAATGATATTCTCACTCATCGGAGCAAAACCCGTGTATATACCTCCGGTAATGGTACGCTCGGGTGAGACTTGCATAGAAATAGTCCCATCGCCATTGGGCTGCATAATCCCACTTTGTCCTTGATACTCCCATGCTTCATGGTTGCGATCAAAATCCTCATTGTACATAAGGAAAGACATTCCATCTTCTGTGAACAGAAGGAATTTATTATTAAGCAAATCTCCATTCTTGTACTTAGAAACACTCTTTATCTTACCATTCTCAAAATAAGAAATGGCATCACCATTAAGCAATCCATATTCATACTTAGCCTTGGATTCTAGATTTCCACTTGGGTAATACGTTTCGATTGGACCATTTGGCTTGTTATTATAATAATATAATACAGTTGAAACATTACCATTCTCGTGGTAGAATGTCTGCTTGCCTTCCATGAATGTCATACCCTCATCTGCATAATTAATATAGATAGGATATTGTTCTGATTGTATTTGCCCTGATATGTAAAAATCTCTCACTACACCCTTTGGTGTATTGGGAGATGAATATGTAATGAGCCTATAGTATGCTGCATCCTCTGCCTGACAACGGTTCCACTCTTCATCAAAGTACTCTGTCACCCGCTGGCCGATTTTGGGGCTGTAACCGCTTCTCACTTCATTGATGCGCTCCACCGGTTCGCCTTTTTGAATATAGGTCACCTCACCGGTATAATCGGTGAACTTACCTGTGTAAGGTACGTCGGAAACAAAGAATCCCTCGAAAGACGAACCGTTGGCCCAGGTCAGTTTCCCTTTCCCATGCATACGATAGTTGATGAACTCGCCCTCGTACCGATGGCCGTCCTCGGTAGTCATAATGCCTTTACCCGTCAATTGCCCGTTGACAAAAATACCTTCTTTAACAGAACCGTCCATGTGGGTAAACTTTCCTTTGCCCTCCCGAATTCCGTTTTTGTAATAGCCTTCGAATTTGGACTCAAACTGACCGTTGTTATACTTGGTCAGCGTTCCGTACCCGTTGGCTTTCCCGTTTTTGGAAGCGCCATCCCATTTGACAGTTGATGTCTCTGAATAGTAAGGATCATTAATTTGGACTCCATTACCTGCGTCTACCCACTTATCGGTAAGCGTATAAGACTGAGCCCAAATAGGTTGTACGCCTAGTAATAGTAATAGCACAACGAAATAGATTGTAAGTCTTCTCGTATCAGTAATTGTCAAATTTATTTCCATGTTCAAGTCAATTGAAACTATCTTTATCACATCACCCCCAATGCTTAATAGAATCGGTGGCTACAAAGTTATTAAAAATATCATTTTTTTACGCGAGTTCGGAATAAGAAAGGTGCAAAAAAAGATGACATAAAATTTGTTAATCATATAGATATTCTGCAACTTTATGGCTGAAAATCAATAAATTATATAAAGAACTAGATATTTGATTACCATCTACAAAGTTACGAAAACTTATTGCACAATCGATGATTTCAATAAGAATTTAGATGAAAATGTGAGAAGATGTCTCTTCGCATGCCTACCTACCCCTGCCGGGAAATGCCGTAGAAATAGAAAAGGACAGATGTCTGACGTTGAACAATGAAAAGTATAGATAAAAAAGGGAAAGAAAAGCCGAATGCAAAGTTGTGGCTTTTTCTCCCCTTATTTTCTCCCACTTTGCCTCGAAACATTACACGGATTTTCTCACCCCGCCGAACTTCCCGTTAAGCCGGTTGACCGCCTCCTCCTTGCTTTTCATCTGTACTTCGGCATATATCTGTGTGGTGAGAATGCTCTTGTGTCCCAATAGTTTACTCACCGTTTTTATGTCATTGCTCGCCTCCAACGTCAACGTTGCAAAGGTGTGGCGCGAGGTATTGAAGCTAACATTCTTATTGATACCCGCTTTGGCGGCAATCCACTTAC
>JAJPYV010000216.1 GCA_021204735.1 Prevotella sp. | reverse complement strand
ACCTGCTTTATACTCTGTTTTATTTCAGGCACATGCTGGTGTTGGAAAGGTTTGTAGATACTGATATTGTTATTCCTCCAACTGAAATGCGTGGTAGCACCCGGTTTCTGTCCCGCCCCCGTACTACCAGTTATGGCATTCACAGAAACATCCTCATTTATAAGATGCATCTTGGCAGCCGGCAACAGAGCGAGTTGTATGCACGTGGCAAAGCAACCCGGGTTAGCTACATGAGATGCCTTTGCTATGCGCTCCGCATTTATTTCAGGCAAGCCATAAATAAAGTCATTACCAGGAGCATTTAAACGGAAATCCTGAGCAAGGTCAATAATCTTCACATTTGAAGGAACAGAATGCTCTTTCAAGAACTGTTCGCTTTTACCATGACCGAAACAGAAGAACAGAACATCCACCTTATCAAACGGCAGTTCATCAGTGAAACGCAAATCTGTATCGCCATAAAGTCCCTCGTGAACATCAGCGACAAGATTTCCCGCATTACTCCCGCTGTTCACGAAAACTATCTCCACCTGCGGATGGTTAACGAGAAGGCGAATCAGTTCACCCCCCGTATAGCCAGCGCCGCCTAATATTCCTACCTTTACCATGGTTGCCGCCTTATCTTTCCTCATCCTTATGTATTCCGTAATACACTCTTAACGGAGTACTCAAAACTTTGATGAATCCCTTCGCTTCGTCAGCAGTCCAACCACGCTGCATCTCACCATATTCACCGAGTTTTGATTTCAGTAAGTCATCAGCAGAATCAACCCCCACAACCTCGAAACCGAGAGGGCGCAGTTTGAGAATTACCGTACCATTAACGTTTCTCTGACTACTTAAAAGCATAGCCTCGATATCAGGCATAACAGGTTCTAAATACTGGCTCTCGTGCAGGAACATGCCATACCAGTTGGCTACCTGATCTTTCCAGTATTGCTGCCACTTACTCAATGTATATTTCTCAAGAGTGCGATGAGCCTCGATAATCAATTTTGGTGCAGCAGCCTCAAAGCCCACACGTCCCTTTATACCTATAATAGTATCACCAACGTTACAATCACGACCGATGCCGTAAGCAGCACCAAGAGACTCTATCTGTTGTATAGCCTTTACCTTATCATCAAATTTCTCTCCATTAACAGCAACAATCTCACCCTTGCAGAACTCAATTCTCATCTCACTCTCCTCCTGACAGGTAACATGTTTGAGATAAGCAGACTCAGGCAGACCTTGAGTAGAGTCAAGTATCTCACCGCCGCAGATACTCGTGCCCCAAATACCAACATTATATGAATATTTCAGTTTAGTAAAGTCAGCAAAGAAGCCATGCTCGTTGAGGTAGTCAACCTCCTCCTTACGTGACAAAGCCTTGTCACGAGTAAGCGTGATAATCTCCACACCGGGAGCCATTACAAGGAATGTCATGTCAAAACGAATCTGATCGTTGCCGGCACCAGTAGAACCATGAGCAATAGCATCAGCACCTATCTGTTTGGCATATCGTGCTATAGCAATAGCCTGGAATATGCGTTCAGAAGATACCGAAATAGGGTAACAGTTGTTGCGCAGTACGTTACCAAAAATCATGTATTTCAAACTCTTGCTATAATACTCCTGTGTAACATCGAGGGTAACATATTGTTTTGCCCCCAACTTATAAGCGTTTTCCTCGTTGACCCTCAACTGATCTTCACTAAAACCGCCAGTATTGGCACAAGCCGCATACACCTCATAACCCATGTCGTGAGACAATTTCATAACCGTATAGGAGGTGTCCAAACCACCAGAAAACGCCACTACTACTTTCTTTTTGTCTGCCATAACTATTTCAATGTTTTTATTCTATCCATAACTCCTTTCGACAATTCTATGGGCGCATGCTCACCCTCATGATTATCAGGGTCGTAGAGCATTGCCGTACAGATACAATACTTTCGCCCGGTACGTTTCAGAACGTCAAAATTCACGCAACCTTCACATCCCCGCCAGAAAGCCTCGTCGTCTGTGAGGTCAGCAAAAGTAACAGGCAAATAGCCCAAATTCGTATTCATCTTCATCACGGCAGAACCACTTGTAAGACTGAATATCTTGGCATGAGGCCACCGTGTGCGTGCCAAAGTGAAAGTAATGTCCTTAATCCTCTTAGCCACGCCCAATCCACGGAAATCAGGATGGACGATAAGACCCGAAGTGGTAACATAATGCTTGTTGCCCCACGTTTCAATGTAACTAAAACCAGCAAACCTATCGCCACACAATGCAATAACGGCTTTCGCCTCTCTCATTTTGGTAGTTAAATACTCATGAGTGCGCTTAGCAATACCAGTTCCGCGCACTTTGGCAGCTTCTGCCATGGTTTCAAGAATGGTGTCCACATACTTCTCGTGCGATGCGTCCGCCACCATTACTTTAATCTCTTCCATTTCCTTTTGGTATGTTTCGTAGGGATATCACTTAATGTCAGGAATGACATCTTTTAATTGTGAAATGACTTCATCATAATCAGCGCCCTCCCTAATGACGATAAATATGGTGTCGTCACCTGCTATTGTTCCGATAATCGGCTGCAATCCACTGCTGTCGATGTTATAAGCCAAACTGCTGGCATAACCAGGTCGTGTTTTTATAACACCGATATTAGCAGAGAAATTTATTGACAAGAAGCCAGATGTAAGCATCATCTCGGATGCTCTTTTGGGACTTGACACCCGTTTATACATAGTCTCGTTGGGCAGCACATAGAAATACTTTCCACCCAAATTAGTAGCTTTTGCCACTTTGAGTTGCTTCATGTCACGACTCAGCGTTGCTTGCGTAACCTTATGTCCCTCTTTCTCAAGGGCTTTCAGTACGTCGTCCTGGCAACTTAATTCCTTACTTGATATAAGCATACGCAGGGTATTGAGTCTGTCGTTCTTAGATTTCATGACTGTATATTTATGCGTTTTGGACTGCAAAAGTATGCTTTTTTATGCATATAAACAAGTAAATATGCAATAATTTGCATATTTATGGTAAGGTAAATGGAATTTTTGAGCAAAAATAATAACGGAGTCAAGTCATTACTGCCTTAACCCCGCTAATTAACTATTTTGGGAAACTTGCGTAATCTTAGTTTCTGTTGCCACCGAATATGCGGAGCAAATAGAGGAATAGATTGATAAAGTCGAGATATAGACTCAAAGAACCAAGAAGGGCTATCTTCTGTCCTTCTTCTGACATATTGTCAGCCATCATGAGCATCTTCTTAATCTTTTGAGTGTCGTAAGCGGTAAGTCCGACGAAAATCAATACGCCAATATAACTTACGATAAGACTGAACATTCCGCTCCTGATAAAGAACACATTCACAAGCGTGGCGATAATCAGTCCGATAAGTGCCATAAACAGTATCTTGCCCAAAGATGTCAAATCCGCCTTCGTGAACAGTCCGATGAGAGACATTGCGGCAAACGTTCCTGCTGTAATGAAGAACACGCTGGTAATCGATGACATTGTATATGCCAAGAATATTATCGACAAAGTTACGCCGTTAAGTATGGAATAAGCCACAAATAGCAATGTTGCAGTAGTTATCGACATACGGTTTATGCGTGCCGATACTATCCACACAAGGGCAATCTCAACGATGAACAAGCCCCAGAAGAGCAACATATTGGAAAACAATGCCGAAATGATACCAGGACTGGATGCCACACCGTAAGCTGTAAACCCCGTAATCACGAGAGCGAGAGTCATCCACACATATACCTTACGCATGAGAGCAGGAAGTGCCATTGAAGCACCTTGCTCCTTCTCCCGTATAAGTTCATACAATCTTTCTTCGTTCATAATCAATCGTTTTGTTATATTAAACCATTACAATTTTCGTACCAAAGTGCAAAGTTAAGAAATAAAATCAAGTTATCTTTGTTTTTTGACAATTTTCAGCATATTGTCAAAAAGATTCTCTGCTTCCTTTTTGTTCAAACCAGCTTTTACGGCAACAGCAAAAAGATCCTCTTTCGTTGGTTCAATGCTATAGTTGATTGATGTTGTATGATATCCGTTCATACCATCGCTTGGCAGCAGGTCAAAAGCAGGTGCGAAATGCCATTCACCATCATGATAGATAAAGGCAAAATTTTTTGCATGGTCATCTTTGTTACCTATAAGATAATTGAACACCATAAGACGGTAAACTTTCAATATTTCCTCTATACTATGCGTCAATTCAGAACACACATGGAAAATATGCATATAGTCAATGCTTGGCAAACGATAATTGGCATTGATAAGTCCGGCAACACTTACCACGTGCAATTTGCCGTCAGGACTGCGGTCAAAACGCTCAACTCCGAAATATTTACCCTCAAAAAGTCGTGTCTCAGGCATCTCCACGCCACATTTTTTAGCAAGAAGCGAATAATTGTATTCATCTTTTCCTATGCGTTTAGGGTCATACTTCGCGCGGAATTTAATGAGCCACTCTTTACCGTCATACCGTGTAAAAATCTTAGGTCTGGCACCACCAGGAGATCCGCCTCTATGTTGAAATTCTTCAATACCCTCCCCCGTATAATCATCGTTATCAAGTATCTTTTCTGCCTCCAATGCCAAATTCTCAAAGTCGGCATAATCTTCATTTGATATGACACTCCTATCTGGGCGGAACTCCAATGCACCACGCCCGGTAGAGCCAACCAACGCAAGTCGGTCAAGCAATGATAACAAATTAGGATTTATGCCGTTCTTTTGCAAATACCTGTCAAGAATGAGCGAACCCCAGCCATCAGGCAGACAATCGTCAAAAACGCCGAAACCACCATCAAACGGTTGTGGTTTTGCCATAAAGACACCATTCTGTAAGGGTAAATCGAAAGGAGAAATAGAAAACCCAGAATTAATCCATTCAGCAGAATACTCAAACACACACAACTCCTCTTTGGTCAAGGCTAAACGTCCGACCAATTTATCTTCATAAACTACCTCTATCTGTTTTATGTCCGTCATTTTCTATTACCTCTTTTACGTGTAGCATATTTCTCATTGAGCACATCATCAATTGACTGATATTGTCTCTGTCTGAAAAGCATACCAAAGTCATATAATGCGTTCAATGCAAATCCTATATAGAGCAATCCTTTTAAGGATATTTCTCCCGTCTGCTCAAATCTGCGATAGGTAGCAAATTTAATCCCAGCCCTGATTGCCAACCCTTTCTGAGTCAAATTCAACTCCAACCTCCGAGCTTTCACCCTCTCTGCAATCTGCTTTGCAACATCATTAGGGGTTAAAGTATTAATTGCTAAAATATTATTCGTTAGCATACATATATTCCCTTAACAAATAAAATATTATTCTTTACAAAGATGCAGCATTTCAAGTTAAAAGTTAAAAAGCTAAAAGTTAAAAGTTGATATTAAAAGCTAAACATTACTAATATCCAAGATCTTCGCCCACGAGAACAACGATATGGCGGCCTGCCGGGTGGGAGTTGCGCATGAAATGGATATAGTTGCAAATACTTTCAGGGGAGTTGCAGTTGTGGCAGACACCATCAATCTTGCAAGGCGTATTTATTTCAAAGCGGGCGGAGTTAATAGGACTTGCCGTACCCCTTGCACGTGCGAGTGCGCTCTGAACATCCTGTGTCACCTTGTTAAGGCCGACTACAAGGATAACACGTTTCGGTCCGAAAGTGATTGCAGCCACACGGTTGCCATTGCCATCGATATTCACAATCACACCATCCTCACTGATTGCGTTTACACTTGACAGATAGTAATCACAAGAAAAGGCTTTGCGATAGATTGCCTGAGTCTCATCAGAGTCCTTCGCCTTGTCACGGTCAAGAACAACAAGATTTCTATTGTCAAACGACTTTGTAAGTCCCATATCACGGATAGTCATTGAACCACCCCACGAAACGCTGCTTCCGTCAGGAATCAGTTGGTTAATCTTTTTCACAGCCTCTTCGGAAGTGGCACAATAACAAGCCTCAAAGTTGCGGCGCTTGAGGTTCTTTATCATTTTCTCTGCAAGTTTCTCATTGCGTATTTCTCTTGGTGTCATAATGTATTGTATTAAAATGTCGTGTATTATACGATAATAATATGCAAATATAATAATAATGTATAATAATAACTTGAAAAATTTCCGATTTTTCACTAACTTTGCAGCCGCAAAACATGTTTTAACCATTAAATGGAAGAATTTCTATTGATTTTGCTGTTGATACTTATCAGCGGCATATTTTCTTTATCAGAGATGGCGATTATATCCGCGAGGAAAAGTTCGCTGTCAACAGATGAGAAAAAAGGAAGCAGGGGAGCAGCCGCCGCATTGCGCTTGTACAATGACAGGAGCCGTTTCCTTTCCACCGTGCAGATAGGCAACACCCTTGTAAGTATTCTGACCGGTCTTTTTTCGGGTGCAGCGATGTCAACCGATGTCGGTGACCTGTTGGTAATGGCGGGAATGTCAGAAAACTGGGCTTATCCCATAGCACAGATAATAATAGTAGCTTTTGTAACCTACCTGATGATAATCTTCGGGGAGCTTGTTCCGAAGCGTATAGCATTGAGTATGTCGGAGAAGGCATCGAAAATCATCTCACGCCCCATGACCTTTTGGGCGAAATTAGCCAGTCCGTTTGTATGGGTTCTCTCAAAGAGTACCGAAGGCGTGGTGAAGATGCTCGGAATGAAGACTGTAAAAGCGAAAATTACTGAGGAGGACATCAAATCAATAATCGAGGAAGGCAGGGAAGTAGGAGAAGTTCAAGACGTGGAGCAGGACATTGTGGACCGTGTATTCCGTCTTGGCGACCTGAAAATCAACTCCCTTATGACCCCACGCACTGACATTGTGATGCTCGACATCAGTTATAAGATTGATGATGTGAAGAACGTGCTGAACGAGTCGCTCCATGAGGCATACCCATTGACAGACACCAGTTTGGATAATATCTTGGGAGTAGTGTTGCTGAAAGACCTTGTATTAAGGCTCGATGACAAGCGGCTGAACCTCGAGAAGATAATGACACCAGCCATGTATTTCTACGAGAACATGAGTGTCTATAAGGCACTTGAACAGATGAAGGAAAAGAAGATTGCACAGGCATTTATCTGCGATGAGTTCGGCAGTTTTCAGGGTATCATCACATTACGTGACATTCTCGAAGGATTAGTGGGCACTATTGAGGAAAAGAACGATGAGCCGGACATAATAAAACAAGAAGATCCAAACAGTTGGCTGATTGACGGTCAATGTTCATTCTATGACTTTCTGTATTATTTCGACATGGAAGATATGTACGACAAGAACAGAGACCCCGACTACACCACGGTGGCAGGACTGATAATCGAGCAGTTGAAACATATACCACAGACAGGCGAGAAAACCGACTGGCAATGTTTCACTATGGAGGTTATAAAAATGGACGGAGCGAGGATTGACAAGGTGATGGTGAAAAAAATTAAGAATTAAGAATTAAGAATTAAGAATGAAAAATGAAGAA
>JAJPYV010000328.1 GCA_021204735.1 Prevotella sp. | reverse complement strand
ATTTCTATCCGATTATCTTCTCGTCAAGCAGTTCCTTTATCAGACTTTCTATATCTTTGTCGTCAGAAGTGAGTGTCTTGCTCTCCTTAGCCTGGAACACGATGTTTTTCACAGCCTTAACCTTTGTAGGTGAACCAGCAAGTCCGCACTGCTGTGGGTCTCCGTCAACATCTGCAACTGACCACTGGTTGAGTGTCAAGTATGGACGCTCGTCATAGAGGTATGCGTATGGCATGTCTTCCGTGCGCTCCAATGGAACAGTGGCATGCTTGAATTTCATCACGAGTTTTGCATTGCAAGGGCGACAAGGAGCGGCACTGCCGTTTACCGTAATCACGATAGGCATTGGAGCCTCAACAGTCTCAACTCCTCCGTCGATGTGGCGGCGGATAGTCAACTTGTTATCCTCGCATTTCAGGATTTCCTCTACGTAAGTCACCTGTGACAATCCTAATTTCTGTGCCACCTGCGGACCTACCTGGGCGGTATCACCATCGATAGCCTGACGGCCGCCGATTACTATGTCTGCACCACCGATTTTCTTTATTGCTGTAGCAAGTGCGTATGACGTAGCCAGCGTATCTGCACCGGCGAAGAGCCTGTCGGTCAACAACCAACCTGTATCAACACCCCTGTAAAGTCCTTGCCTGATAATCTCTGCGGCACGCGGAGGACCCATTGTCAGGATTCCAACCGTAGAGCCAGGATTTTGTTCTTTCAGGCGCAATGCCTGCTCAAGAGCGTTCAAGTCTTCAGGATTGAAAATGGCAGGCAAAGCGGCACGGTTTACGGTTCCTTCCTCCGTCATTGCATCCTTACCCACATTTCGAGTGTCAGGTACTTGTTTTGCAAGTACTATAATCTTCAATTTCATATTTAAATTTGTGATGTAAAATTAGTGGATGCAAAATTACACTTTTTATTTGGCGTAACAAAGAAAATGCGACAAAAAGTGCTTATTTCACGATTTGCCGCAATACAAAAATACATTAGCGTATGGCTTATTTCTTTTTCAATTTCATCAATGCTTTGCCTTTCCCGTCTTTGAGAATTAGCATACCGTCTTTTTGAATTTCGTATGCTCCTACATTGTTCACGGCATCTATTACCATCCTCTCTACTTCCATGTTGGCACACATCATTTTGGTAGTGCCAACAGTGCCGAAGGATATTATTCCTTTACTTTCATCTATCGTGAGTTGTCCGAACATACGGTTGCAACCAGGACTGCCATACATCCTTTTGCCGCTCACGTCAAAACCGATATATGCATCGTTGCCATTGCCTGTTCTGTCGGATATATCCGTGCCCCCGACTTCCACAACTTTCCATTCTCCGTTTAAATCAGTCTCTGACGATGTTGCCGTTTTTGAAGTCTTGCACGATGAAAAACCAACGAACAAAGTTATTATACACAAATATACAAACAGTTTTCTCATTTTATAATATTTATAGAATTAGGGCAACAGAAACACTGTCTCCCTCATAATTCTTAATCAGTTGAAATAATAAAGGAATGTGGCGATGCCGCTGAGTGCTTTCTTTGGCGAGTCCTTTATCTCTATGTTGAATTTCACCTCAACTTTCACTGTACCTCTAAGGTTCTGTATGTTATATAGGTCTGCTATCAGTCGGATTGACTCTCCTGATTTTACCGCTTGTCCAAATCTCATATTGTCCATACCATAATTTACCATCATCTTCAAGTTGTTAACTTGTATAATTTGCTGCCAAAGATACGGCAGCATCGATAGGGTGAGATAACCGTGTACTATGGTTGTTTTGAATGGACTTTCAGTCTTCGCCCTCTTTGTGTCGACATGTATCCACTGGTGGTCGAGCGTTGCATCTGCAAACTCATTTATGCGTTCTTGGGGTATTTCCACGTATTCGGAAACACCTATGTTCTTGCCGAGCAGTGCGGCAAACTCTTCATAATTGTTTACTATTACTTTACTCATGTTATAATTGATTATTTATCGTTTTGCTTTGATAGGTGATTGCAAGAAATTGATTTCTAAGTCGGTTTTTCATTAACCGCACAAAGTTACACCAATTAATTAAAAAACACAAAAAAACTTTTGAAATTGTCCTTTTATACGGAAATTTTTGATTTTTGCCTTACTTTTGCACCGTTCAAAAGAAAATAGGATTATGGCTCTTATAAAATCAGTAAACGGTCTTACTCCGAAGTGGGGCAACGACTGCTATTTCAGCGAGAATGCCACGATAGTTGGCGAGGTTGTCATGGGTGACGAATGCTCAATATGGTTCAACACTGTTGTACGGGGCGATGTTGCTCACATACATATCGGGAATAGGGTGAATATTCAGGATGGCTCATGCGTTCATGTTACAAATACAGTTGGACCTGTGGAGATTGAGGATGACGTTACGATAGGGCATAATGCCACCGTGCATGCCTGCACTATCCGCCGTGGCGCACTCATCGGCATGGGGGCGACAGTGCTTGACAATGCGGATATTGGTGAGGGTGCGATAGTGGCAGCTGGTGCTTTGGTGTTGCAGGGCACGAAAATCGGACCTCACGAGATATGGGGTGGGGTACCGGCAAAATTCCTTAAAAAGACAGCCCCCGGTCAGGCGGAGAGTTTCGCCAAGCATTATGTTGAGTACTCCAAATGGTATCTCTGAATTTATTTGTGTTTCACTGTTGCCACAACATATTCCGAGCATGTGCCGATTCTGTACTTACCGCCCCAAATTCCTAATCCTGAGGTAACATAATAGTGGGTGTTGCCTCTTCTGTACTCTCCGTATGCATTTTCGTACATCATGTTTGTTATTGATGAGGCTGGAAATATTTGTCCATGATGGGTGTGCCCGCTGAATTGGAAATCAATGCCAGTCCATTCAGCATGTTCAAGTTGGAATGGCTGATGATCAAGAACTATAGTGTACTTGCTCTTGTCTGCCATTTCCACTAATGATTCCAAACTTTTTCTGTGATAGTTCACACGGTCGTCACGCCCTATTATGCTCAATCCTTGCACGTTTACCACACTGTCTCGTAGCAATGTTATACCTGCGCATTTATAGAATTTTTCTGCCTCATGCAAACCACTGTAATATTCATGATTGCCAAGACAGACATAAACAGGAGCGGAAAACTGTCGTAGCTCCTCTGCCATGTCTTCTTTAAGTAGTGGTCTCACGCCACGGTCAATTATGTCTCCTGCAATGAGGATTAGGTCTGGATGTTCATCGTTTATCATCCTCACCCAACGTTTCAGTTCTCCACGACGATTATGATACCCTAAGTGGAGGTCGCTTATCATCACAATCTTCACGTCTTTCTCAAGTGGTTTTTCTGTTATTAGGTCTAAGGCAATTCTTTTCTTATTATAATAATGTATGTTTCCATAGATTAAAATGCTGGTCAATACCAATATTATACCTAATAGGGTATAACCGTTGTCGTATAGGAACGACTGTGGAATAATATGCAAAAATCTCGCAATGTCAAGTAGAATGAAAATCATTACAGAATAAAGCATTACGATGATGCTGGAACATCCAATATTGTATATTGCCGTAGCAATTGGCATCGGCATACGGTCAATGGAGCGCAAGAAAACAAGAAAAATACTTAAAAACATCAAAGCGCATAATATAATGATGATTGTACGCCCAATGTCTCCTAATGGTAATAGATACCAAATATGCCATAGGGTGTAGGCAAGCCCTATAAATGGAATTATTAGTATTGTTGATATCCGCATCGTTTTCAGTTTTAGTTTTTGTTTTTGCAAAGATAGTGCATTTTTATTAATCTCATGCATTTCAGACTTGTAAAATATGATTTTAAGTGTAAATTTTTGTAAAAAATATAAATATCAGTGGTGTATTTCATATTTCTTGCATTACCTTTGCAAGTGTATTTAAAAAATCGTTATAATATTACAATATATCGTACAATGAAAAAGACGTTTTCTTCATTCTGTGCTTGTTTTGCGGCATTGTTTGCAGTGCTTGTGTTAGGCTCATGTGATAACAAGAAGTTCCATGTGAAGGGCAATATAACGGAGGCAAAAGACTCTGTGCTGTATCTTGAGAACATGAGTCTTGACGGTCCCGTGAAAGTGGATTCCGTGAAACTCACTGCTGACGGTGATTTCAGTTTTAGCGGAAAGGCTCCTGAAGCTCCCGACTTCTACCGCTTGAGGATAGCACGTCAGATTATCAATATCAGCATTGACTCCACTGAAACGGTAACTGTAAAGGCTGCTTTGCCCACTATGGCAACTGGCTATACTGTTGAGGGCTCTGAGGAATGCAACATCATCAAGGAACTTACGCTGAAACAGATTGACTTGCAGTCGCGTGTTATCGCTATTCAAAGGGATAACACCCTAAATTACAATGCTACTATCGACAGTATTGAGAGAACTATTGAACGCTACAAAGAGGATGTAAGAAACAACTACATCTATAAAGCCCCAATGCGCTCATCATCTTATTTCGCATTGTTCCAGACTATTGGTAATACATTGATATTCAATCCTATGCAGAATGAGGGTGACGTTAAGGTTTATGGTGCGGTGGCTACCAGTTGGGATACATATCACCCAGATGCCATAAGAGGTCAGAATCTTCACAACATTGCTATTGAGGGTATGAAGAATGTACGTATTTTGCGTAATAAGCGCATGACGCAGCAGATTGAGGCTGACAAGATTAGCGTGGCAAGCCTAATTGACATTTCTTTGGAGGATAATAAGGGTAATGTGCGCAGTCTCACCGACCTAAAAGGCAAGGTGGTGATGCTCGACTTCCACGTTTACGGTTCAAGCGAGTCGCCAAAGCGCATAATGCAGATGCGTGACATTTATAATAAATATCACTCGCAGGGCTTAGAGATATACCAGATTTCTCTTGACACCGACGAGCATTTCTGGAAAACACAGACGGCGGCATTGCCTTGGATTTGCGTAAGAGACCCACAGGGCATCAACTCATCCAACATAGCGGCTTACAACGTACAGAAAATACCTACATTCTTTTTGATCAATAAGAATAATGAGGTGCAGATGAGAGACGAACAGATAAAGGACATAAATGCGGAAATAGAGAAAATGCTCAAATAAGATATTTAACTTCCCATATTTTAACACTTATTTGTTTTATTTTCCGATTATAATATGTATTTTTGCAAATGTTGTAGTCCTGAACTAATTCTAAAACAAATCGATATGAAAAAATTTACTCAAAAGGTGGCTTTGTTGGCAGCATGCCTTTGCCTGTCGGTATGTGGAATACATGCGCAGGTAACGCCGACAAGCCAGATGGAAAAACTTGACCGTGGTGTCGTTGCCGTTAAAGTATCTTCTGGTGGTAACCATAAGGGTAACTTCATCAGCTGGCGTCTGTTGGGTACTGATGACCCTGATGTAGTGTTCAATGTGCTGCGCGACGGTGAGAGAATTGCCGAGAACATTGCATACGTTACTTGTTATACTGATGATGATGTAGTTGATGAAATGCACCAGTATCAGGTTGAGACAGTGCTCAATGGGGAGGTGATAGAGACTTCAGACGCTTTGACTATTGATGATGATATCTTAAAATTTAAACTTGATTACCATAATGGAGGCTCATCGTACAAATATATCCCGAATGATATAGCTGTTGCCGACCTTGATGGTGACGGTGAGTATGAATTGATAGTGAAGTGGGATCCTACCAACTCGAAAGATAACTCAGAGAGTGGTAAAACTGCCCGTGTGTTGGTTGAGGCATATAAAATCAGTACTGGTAAGAAAATGTGGAAAATCAATATGGGTTATGCAATACGTGCTGGTGCTCACTATACTCAGATCCTTGCATACGACTTTGATGGGGATGGCAAGGCAGAGGTTATAATGAAGACTGGTCCTAACACTCAAGACAACAGTAAAACATACGTAAGTCAGGTAGGTGATGATGAAATCAGAAATAATGCCGTTGATGATGACGATACTGCTCAGAATACATACCGAAATTCATCAGGACATATTGTAGGCGGTCCAGAGTACCTTACCGTATTCAACGGAGAGACAGGAAACGCTATAAACACTATCTATTATAATCCTAACCGTGGATTTGGTGTGGGTGGTTCTGCAACTTACGGTAGTTGGGGTGACAGTTCCTACAATCGTGGTGAGCGTTATCTTGCTTGTGTGGCTTATCTTGATGGTCCTGACAAGAATCCGAGTGCTGTTATGTGTCGTGGTTATTACACTCGTGCTTATCTGTGGGCAGTTGACTTTGATGGTGAAAAACTTACTACAAAGTGGTTGCATGCCTCAACATCAACATCAAGTGTAACTGTTACTGATGCTGACGGTAATTCCACAACTAAGTCTTATTCATCAAATACAGGAAATACTGGTTACAGTTATACGGCATACGGCAACGGAAACCACAACCTTTCAGTAGCTGATGTCGATGGCGATGGTTGCGATGAAATAATTTATGGTTCCTGCGCAATCAACAACGATGGTAATCTTCTGTATGCAGTCGGTTATGGGCATGGTGATGCCATGCATGTAAGTGACTTGTGCCCTGATCGTCCAGGTTTGGAAGTGTTCGACGTTCATGAGGAGAAGCATCCTTCATACGGTTTTGACATACATGATGCTGCTACAGGTGAGGTTTTATTATATGAGAAGGGAAGCAGCGATAACGGTCGTGGAATGGCTGCTGATGTTGACAGTGTTTCACGTGGTTTCGAGTTCTGGTCATCTAATGACAGGAATGTGAGAAGTTGTGTTGATGGCTCGGTATTGTCAACGAAATCTCAGTCTCAGTGCTTCAGATTGTATTGGGACGGTGATGCATACGATGAACTGTTTGATGGAAGTTATAACTCAACTTCAGATGATTGCGAACCTGCGATAACAAAATACAATGGATCATCAGTAACTACTTTGCTTGCAAACGGCTGGGCATTGAGACATTACAAGGCACAGACCTGCAACACCACCAAAGCTACACCAAACTTGATTGCTGACATCTTCGGTGACTGGCGTGAGGAAATAATTACTTGGTGCATTGACGACACCGATTCTTGTTCGCTGTTGATTTCTACTACTACGTATCCAGCAAATTTCCGTATCCCTACACTTATGCACGATCATACATATCGTATGGGTGCAGCTTGGGAGAATGTATGTTACAACCAGCCTCCTCATCTTGGTTATTACCTGCCTGATTATGTGGCTACTTTACCATCTGGTATTAAGAGTATTTATTCTGTAAACGATGGTTGGATTAGGATGTTGGATGAGAACACTCTTCAGGTGAAGAGCGACGGCAGTCATGCCACAACTATCGGCATTTACGACATCAGCGGTCGTGAGCAGTGGAGGGCAAGCCTCACTGTCAACGGCATGCAGGCAGTTGAGTTGCCACAGTTGCCAAAGGGCGTTTATGTAATCAAAGCAAACTCTGGCACAGACACATTCAACAAGAAATTCTTGGCGGAATAATGTAGCGATAGAATTTATAAGTTAT
>JAJPYV010000055.1 GCA_021204735.1 Prevotella sp. | reverse complement strand
TTTTCGGAGTTATCCTCCTCATCAGTGTTTGATGTGTCTTCATCATTTTTCACCAACAAACCAGTTTCAGCCGCAATTTTCTTCAAGTAATCCCAAACTGAGCCTCCACTCTTGTCAATGGACGTGCGTGTGATATAAACATCCTTGTCCTCAAAATCATTATATTTTCCGTTGGTGTATATCACATGATAAAACGAATGTTCCCCATCAGTATATTTCAGAATTTCTGTTACATTCGTTATGAGTATGTTGTTTATGTACAATCCCTTCTCGACTATGTCAACAGATTCGGGGTCGGTGAGATATAGCAAACGTGATTTGCCATAATTGTAATCAGTCTGTGAGAAATAAAATTTTACTGTCCAAGAACTACTTCCATATTCCCGTATAGATTGCACTCTATCCGTGATGAACATATCTTTTTCACCACGTTTCTGCAAATCTACCAACATGTAAAGTCTTCCGTCCATTATAATATTTTGCTTAGCAAGTGCGAATTTATGAAAATTATCTCACAAAAATTCAATAGGTCTATAAAAGTTGATTTTAATTAAATTGTGAAATAGTATTTTTTCTTTCGGATTTACTTTGTGGTATCGAAAATTATTACGATATTTCGTTACGAAATTTAGTAACGTTAAATAAGAAATGTTCGTCTGTTGAAAGCTATTGCCCATGAAGGTTATGTCAAGGAGATTATGTCAGATGATTTCATACATAAATAAATACTATTGTCTGTATGTATTTACAAAAAAGATAATTGTATTTAAATAGAGCAAAGAATAAGATATTTTTTTGTCTTATTCCCTAAATAAGGGCAAATATTTTAATAGATTTATATTGTTTTCCTTACTGCAAATATATAGATTTTTTCCTTAAATCCATACAATTCTTCTTTTTTTATTCAATTTTTCATTTTTGCTGATTTTTTGACAATATATGCCAAAAAATGGTACACACAATACATCTCTTATTACTTTCAAAAGTATATCGTCTATGTTTTATTTAGGGAATACAAGAGAAAGTAAATGAACATCAACGGCTTAGACATACAAGTTGAGCATAAAAATATCAAGAATGTTCACTTATCAGTATATCCACCTGATGGTAGGGTACACGTTTCTGCGCCATTAAATTACAGTGATGAGTTGATTAGTATGTATGTGCTGCAAAAATGGATTTGGATAGAGGAAAAACGCAATATTTTGCAGGCATATAACATACAGCCAGAACGAGAGTATATTTCCGGTGAAGCTCACTATTTCAAGGGAATGAAATACCGTTTGAAGGTAAACCGCCAATCATACGGACCTTACAGTGTTGCCATTAACGGTGATTATATTGTAGTTAATGTACATAGTGGTACCACGAAAGATAATATCAAGCAAACACTTTACCTATGGTATAAAGAACAGCTAACACCAATTCTGCAACGACTAATAGAAAAATGGCAGAAAATATTAAACGTGCAACTTATGGGTTGGGAAATCCGCCTGATGGCAGTACGTTGGGGCAGTTGTTCAGAGACGAAGGGAAAAGCCTATTTCAATGTAGAACTTGCGAAGAAGCCAATTGACTGTATAGAGTATGTTGTGGCTCATGAGCTGACACATCTTATTGAGCGTACCCATACCGACCATTTCTGCCGCCTTATGGATACATATCTTCCAAATTGGGAAGAGTTAAGAAAAAAGTTGAACGAATTTCCTTTGTAGTATGCCGGAATATATTGAAAAACGTGAGCGAGAATACCAGAATGATGTTGTGGCGTTGTTCGTTAATGAACTGGGATATGAGTATCTCGGCAACTTGCAGTATGGAAAAGGAAAGATAGACAATAGCCTTGGTGGTACAAACTCACCTATTAAAGAAAGAGAAGTAAGAGCTTATTTAGAGAAAGCTGGATATACCAAAATGCAGATTGTCGAAGCGATACTGCGTTTAAAGACAGTATGCAGACTGAATGAGAAGAAAAAAGTAAATCTTTTGGATAAAAACAATGAAGTATATGATACCCTCATCTCAGGCTTTTCAATAAAACCGTCACCCGACAAAACACAGCGTGATGTGATGCTTTTTGATTTCGAGCATTTTGAGAACAACAACTTTGCAATAGCTGAAGAAGTGAGTTATACAGATCCTCTGACACGCTACACCTCACGCCCCGATATTGTAGTTTATGTTAATGGGATTGCATTATGCGTCATAGAGTTGAAGCGAAGTATTGTCTCTATTAATGAAGGAATACGTCAGCATCTGTCAAATCAGGATGATTTGATACCATCATTTTTCACGACAACCCAATTTACCGTTGTTGCACATCATGCAGAGCACAAACAGTTGGAACAAGGGGAAAGGATTGATGATAATATGTATGGGTTTAAGTACGGCACGATTGGTACGCCAATTAACTTCTGGTGCCCGTGGAAATTTGATACGAACAAGACAGGTATTGTTCTTTCTGATACCGAATCCTTTAAGGAGTTTTTCGACAGGGAGCATTTTATGTTCATGTTCAGATATGGAGTTCTGTCAGACGGAGGTGTGAAAAAAGTAATGCGCCCTCACCAATATCATGCGTTGCGTGCGGCAGAGCCCCGTTTAAGGCAGAAGGCAAGTGGCGTGATATGGCACTCACAGGGTTCGGGCAAATCACTTACGATGGTGTGGCTTGCATTATATATCAAGAATAATTTTGAAGATCCAAGAGTGATTGTAATTACTGACCGTACTGAACTTGATCTCCAGTTGACTGCAGATTTCAGTGATACAGCCAATAATCTGCATCATACGATTTCACATTTTGATTTACTCAATACCCTTCAAAGTGGGAGTGAGTGGCTTATAAGCACACTTATACATAAATTCGGCAATCACACAGCACATAGAGAGTATTATGGTGATAATGAGGAAGAAAAGTCACCACACATACCCTTAGACACTTATTTATCCGAATTACGAGATACAATCAAGAGGAAATTTCCAAATGGTTTCAAAGTCAAGGGTAAAAACATTTTCGTGTTCATAGATGAATGTCATCGTACGCAAGGCGGACGCCTTCATGAAGCAATGCGTGAAATTATGGGACAGGATGTGATGCTTATAGGTTTCACTGGCACACCACTTTTGCGCAGTCAGAAAAAGAACGGCGGTTATCACCGTTTATATAGGATAGAAAGGAACTTGACACAAAACAGGTTCGGTTCGTTCATTCACAAATACCTGCACAAACAAGCAGTTGAAGACAAAGTTATACTTGACCTACAATATGAGGCCCGTGATGTGGAACAAAGTATTCCATCAAAAGACAAACTTGATGAGAAATTGGAAGATGTAACAAATGGTTTAAGTGAGGAGCGAAAGCAACAGATAAGAGACAGGTGGGCTACACTTGAGCATGTCTATTCAGCATCGGAGCGAATAGACAGGATAGGATACAGTATACTCGATGATATGGAAAGAGGTTCAATATTGAGGCACGATTGGGCAAATGCTATATTGATAGCTGGAAACATATATTCCGCATACAAATATTATGATTTTTTCAAAAACCGATGTTCAGACAAAAGTTTGGAGAATAAAATAGCCGTTGTAACGAGTTATAATCCTACCGACAAGGATATCCGAAATAATGTGATAGCCCCCAATAAGCAGACTGAGGAGAAATTCAAGCATGATATGGCAATACAATCTTTTAGGGATGCCGGAATTGCTACAGACGATAACATTGGATCAACAGATAAATATGAGGCATGGGCAAAAGAGCGGTTTGTAAAGAAACCTGGACGATTGAAGTTGCTGATAGTGGTTGACAAGTTGCTTACAGGATTCGATGCCCCGAATGCCACTTGTCTTTATATCGACAAGGACATGCATGACCATACACTGTTTCAGGCTATCTGTCGTGTGAACCGTTTGGGAACAGACGTAAAAGATGATGATGGAAATGTGATATGCCATGCACGGAAGGAATTTGGCTTGATTGTTGACTTCAAGCATCTTTTTGTCAAGATTGAGAATGCTGTGACAAAGTTCAATGACGAGAATGGCGGACTTGGCGGTTTTGACGAAATAGACATAGATGGCTTGCTTGAGGATAGTATAGCGAAGAATAAGAAACGTCTTATCGCAGCCCAAAAAGCATTCATGGCATTGAAGGCGTTATGGCAAAGTTATAATCTGACAGATAATGACCTGTTGGCAGACTATTATACAAAGGATTTGGAGGGCGATCCCGCGAAACCGCGCCGTGATGCCATGTATAAGATAACGGAGACATTGACTACGGCATACGACAACATGGCAGACTTTATGGCACGAGCCGGGTTTACGTCAGAGGAGGCGGACAATTTTGAGCGATTGTCGCATGAGGCCACCCATATAAATCTGTATGTGAAGCAAAGGTCAGGTGATATTTTTGACGTGCGTATATATGACCCAGACATGCGTGCGCTCCTTGACCGTTATCTGCGAGCCGAGGATGCAACAACATTAGTGAAAGCATCTGCAGACTTTTCATTCCTTGATGTCATTGATGAAAAAACAGATGAGGACAAGACGATAGACGAAGCCAAGAAACAAGCGAATGGCAATGATAAGGCGGCAGCAGAGACAATAGAGGGAAAGACACGTGCTGTAATTAACAATTTCAAAGATAAAGACCCTGCTGCTTATCTTAAATTCTCTCAACAGTTGCAACAGTTGTTGGATGAGATACATAAGGACAATGTAACTTTCACGGAGCGCATGAGAAAACTCATACAACTCATAAAGGAAATGAAAAAAGGAGGGGCACATTTTCCAGATGGAATTACAACATATTTACAAAAAGCATATTGGAACAACCGTGAAGATTGTGGCTTCAATGATGATGAGAATGAGGCTGTTCAACAGATATTGTCTGTAGATGAGGCTGTAAAAAACAAAGCCCGTCCGGAGTTCAGAGATAAAGGCAGTAAGCATGCCGCATTGTTTATTAAGGAATTGCGCAAGATTTTTCCAAATCATACCGATGAGCAAATTCAAAATATTTACAATATAGCGGTAAAGAATTGAAAATACTATAAAATGGCAGTCAAGAAATCAAAATTATACAGTGCTTTATGGGAGTCGTGCAATGCCTTGCGAGGAACTATGGACGCAAGTCAGTACAAGGATTATGTGCTAATGATATTATTCGTGAAGTATCTTTCCGACAAGGCGCATAAAGGGGAAACAGACCTTACTGTTCCTGACGACTGTTATTTTGAGGATTTCGTGGCATTGAAACAAAATCCGCATATCGGAGAGAAAATCAACGAGAAATTAGAGGCTATCCGTGAGGCAAACAGTGTATTTATCGGTAGTGTGAAATTGCCTAATTTCAATGATGATGACATGCTTGGCAAAGGTAGTGCCAAAGTAGATACACTGTCAAAACTTATCGGAGAGTTTGAGCGTGATGAGTTGGATTTCTCCCTGAACCGTACGGCAGATGATGATCTTTTGGGAGATGCATACGAATATCTGATGAAAAACTTTGCTGTTGAGAGCGGTAAGAGTAAAGGGCAGTTTTATACGCCTGCTGAGGTAAGCAGAGTTATAGCAAAAATTCTCCACATGGAAGATTTTACGAGGGCAGGAGACACAATATACGACATGACATGCGGAAGCGGTTCTTTGCTACTTAGGGCACTTAACGAAACACCAAACGGACTGCCCACTCTATACGGTCAGGAAAAAGAGGCTGCTACTGCATCTCTTGCCATGATGAATATGTTGTTACATGGTATAGTGAGTGCGGAGATAAAGATAGGAGACACTTTGAAAGATCCGCAGTTCAAAACTAATGACATGCTTGACACATTTGATGTTTGTGTGGCAAATCCTCCATTTTCTGATAAGAAATGGTTTCCGACCAACGGAGAGAGTGACGCATACCATCGTTGGAATCCTAATCTGTTACCACCGAAAAAATGTGGGGATTATGCCTTCCTGTTGCATCTAATCAGTTCTATGAAATACAATACAGGGCGTGGCGCATGCATCTTGCCACATGGCGTGTTGTTCCGTGGAAATTCAGAATATACCATTCGCAAACACATTATTGAAGAACATTATCTGAAAGGAATAATCGGTTTGCCTTCAAACCTTTTCTTTGGCACAACTATTCCGGCGTGTATTTTGGTACTTGACATGAAAGACCGGGCATACCGTGATGGTATATTTTTCATCAATGCCAAAGATGGCTTTACAAAAGACGGCAACATGAACAGATTGCGTGAGCGGGATATCAAGCGTATTGTTGACGTATGGAATGCACAGGAGTTTATTCCGTATTATTCCCGCTATGTACAGTGGGATGAAATAAAACGGAACGATTATAACCTGAATATTCCACGATACATACAATCTCGTGATACGGAAATACAGCAGGATATTGATGCCCATTTGCATGGTGGATTGCCGAAATATGACATAGACGCTTTGTCAAACTATTGGGAGATGTGCCCTACATTGAAAAATGCCTTGTTCCGTGAACAAACATATAGCTATCGCTTTGATTTGGTTGTAGGTAAGGATGAGATTGTGCATACCATTAGCGGGAATGATAGTTTTAAAGAGCAACAATCACTTTTTGAGCAAATTCTTGAGGAATGGCAGTCAGAGGTTATTCCAAGAATGAAAAATATAGGAAAATCGTGCCATCCAAAGCAACTTATCAATGAATGGAGCGAAATGCTTTTGCAGAAAGCAAAGTGTAACAACAGTTTAGTGGATGCATACGCACTATATGACAGGATGATGAATTATTGGGCAGAAACAATGCAGGACGACTGCTATATGGTAAGTAATGACGGGTGGGTGTTGCCTTCTGATCTAAGACCGATAAAGAAGAAATGCTTCTATACTGATATTATGTGCGATTTGCTTCCTGTTGACATCGTTCTTGATGAGTTTTTTACAAATGATATTGAAGGTATAAATCAGGTACAGCAGGAGATAGGTGAATTAGAGGCTGATATGGATGAGTACGTTGAAAATTATTCTGATGTATTTGATGAATTTGACAAGGTAAATGAGAGTATTATAAGGAGAGCGGTTAAAGAGGCAAGTAAATGGGGCTTTGACGAAGACATGGTATCGGTAATGAATAAATACCTTGATGAGTGCAAAAAGAAAAAAGAAATTACAAAACGACTTTTGGATTTAAAATTTGAACTTACAGAAAAGGTTCTGGAAAAATATTCTGAACTTTCTGAAAACGACATTTGTAATCTTGTTGTAGAGAAGAAATGGATTGCTGCGATTGTTGCCTCGTGCCGTGAGGAGATGCAGAATGTTACTCAACAACTATCCACTAAAGTGAAGGACCTCGTAGCAAGATATGAGAATACCCTTAGTGTGCTTGACAAAAATGTAAGAGATTATGAAGAATCGGTTAACGATTATCTAAAAGAAATGGGGTTCAAGCTATGAGAGAAACGAGGTTCAAAAATACGGAAGTCGGGATGATTCCTGCGGACTGGGAAGTACATAAAATAGGAAGTCTAACTGTTATATTCTCAGGTGGAACTCCTAATAC
>JAJPYV010000100.1 GCA_021204735.1 Prevotella sp. | reverse complement strand
GGGCGGCTTGTCTCTTCTATAGCTTCCTTGCTGTCAGTGGTTCGGGGATAATCTGTAATATTGTGCAACACGATAATCTTTTTCTCTGGAATGCCAATACTTACGAACCATTCCTTCCATGACTCGGACAAGACAAGGAGCTTATCCGCAAGCAGCAAGTTTTTCCTGATTTGCTCCTTTCTGGCACTCTCGTCATAGAAATCCTTGAAACGCGAGGCATGCACATGAAGTATAACTTTCTTCCCAAACGTTTTTCCCAACTTGACGAACTGGCTTTTCCGCCAGAAAGACCCGTCAGCCGCAGTATGTACATGTAGTATCTTTATTCTTCTGTCGAACAGACAGCGTAGCATAACCGTCAAATAAGCTATTCCCGCATACCACAGCCTTCCCGCCGCATTGGTCAGCCGCCACGACGGCACATAGTGCAACCGCTCAAAATACTTCTCGTAATACTGTATCACGGCTGCCATACCGCCTGGCGCAAGGTGCTTGTAATACACTCCCACCATTAGCACCTTGTCCGCCAAAGGACAGTTAATTAGAATTTGCATTCGCTTTATTTATATAAGGAATTAATAGCCGAATCCGCAATGCGCAGATAGCAGTCCTGCTCTTATCATAGTATGCCGTTGCTATATATACAGAAATAATATTCCCTGCGATATTGGTAAGCCACCGCCATTATTAATATGAAACTATTGCTGAATATCTCTTTGACATAAGCCAAACGCTATAAAAGCAGAGCTGCCACGAATCAACAACAATTCCTTGCTTTTAAGGATAGCTCCAATCCCTCAAAACTTTCCTTCATATCTCCAGACCGCCCCATCTCACTTCTTTCCCTCCTCATCTGGCTTAACAAAACATTTGTCAATAAACTCTTCTAACTTTTCATCACTCCCGAACAAAGTCTTTATTTCTTTTTTCAAACGCTCCATTGCTTTTGGTTCTAAGCCCATATGTTTTGCCTCCTCATAAGGAGCGATGAAATGTTTTCTGTCATTCTTTTCCTTCTGTGCGGAATAATGTTTAACCAAGCTGTTAAAAACCAGATTCTTTGAATTATCAGACCACTTATATGGCTCTCCATATAGATTCACATAAGCGCCCTTTACAAATGCTTTTATATCACTATCTTCTATCCATACCTCCGAGATATCTGGCAATTGAGGACCAATATACTCTAAATAGTTATCACAATTTAGGTTTGCCAGTTCTTCTATTTGTGTATCGCTCAAAATAGATCTGTATTTCTCCAGCTTCTTACCATCAACGCTTATTGCATAGGAAAAAATAGAAGCTAACAGCCTGTTCCATGCGTCGAAAGAGTCAAAGTCTTTTTCTTTTAAATGCTCCTCAATCAGCCTATACACATAAGAAGCATCAATTAATTTTAAGCTATTGGCGGCCATACTGCTTTTGAATAAAGTTTCCATGGATATATATGGAGAGGAATACTCCGCCATTTCGATAACTACCCACATGAAATTCTGGACTTGTTGCTTTTCCTCACATTTGCCTAAATTAAATTCTGCGAAATGGTAAAAAAACGATTCTATCTTTTGTTCTTCACTATACTTGTTTATATTAGCCCTGCGATCCTCCTCTTTATTTAATCTTAGGAAATCCAGAAACTCGGCATTGGAAATCACATTTGTAGGCAGCCTATATGTGAAGTATTTATAGTAATTGTTGAGTCTTCTAATTGATTTGTCATCCTTGTTGTCCTCTCCGAACAGAATTAGAAGAATTCGTTTTGTATTATCATTCTGGTTATCCTTATCGTCAGGCAGCGCTCTGTACACTAACATCTGCCCTCCATTCGTATTCTTCGAATCAATGTTCAATAATAATCGGCGATCATTCAATAACTTGTCATATATGTCTGGTAAATATGTATGTATTACCTCCATCCAGAAGAAATCCTTATATGAATATTCACCCTTAACAGAGCTGCTTTCTATCAACTTATAGCCAACCAACAAAGAGTTGACAAAATTCTTTATATCTCTGAAGGTCTTGACATATTGAAAGAGTAACGGATTCCCATGAACATTCTTCTCTCGCAACTGTTTCTCCGTTTCATCCACAAACGCCTTTTCAAATCCGCACCTGTTCATTTCTTGCACAAACAGTTGTGGCAGTACAGAGTTCTCCACGTATGGCAAAGTGATTTCAAGCGGGAATATCTTTTTCAGGTATTCTGTACCATTCTCTATTTCGGAGTCCTTCATTCTCCGCAACACATATTCTTTGTCATACGCAACCATGAAAATCACATTCTTGAAATTGGCGGTCAGGCGTATCAGCTTAAGCAATTCCATCAATTCTTCTTTCCCCATCCTGTCGGTGTCATCTATCATTATAACCACCTTCCTGCGTATCAACGCCAGCCGCTCTTCTATCTTTCTTTTCTCGTCTTCAATGGTAGTGCGGAAGGTTGCGAGTTTGTTCAAGATCCTCAGCGTGCCAGACGTGTCATAGTCCTGCAAGACAGCCAGATAGCGAGAGAAATCCGCTTTTACATTCATTGAGCCTAACTTCGAGTCCAAGCACATAAAAAAATCCCGCACCAAAGACTCCGCTGTGTCGCTATACCATGGAGTGAACTCTACCACCATAAAGTTCTCTCCCATCTTCGCCTTCATGCTTTGCAAGAATGTGGTCTTCCCGCTTCCCCATGGTCCAGTCACCCCAACCGCAAAACTTTCCTCACCCAAATCAGTTGACGCCAACAGTGGCAACATCACCTCAGCATAATTACCATACCCCACCTCTAACAACTCTTCATCCTTAGTCCGCATTCCGAAGCCAGTGTGCCCCTCCTTCAATCCTCTGTAGCTCTTATTATATTTCCTTAATGCTTCTATCAGCCTACATATCTCAATCATAGAGAGAGCGACTAAGAAAACGAGAAGTAACCATTTCCAACTGAAACAAAAGCAACTGAAACAAGAGAAAGGAACAAACTCGCCACACGGAGTGCGACATATCTCTATGGCAAACACCACATACAGCAATGATATATAGGCATTGAATTGCTTGGTTCGCTTCCATACCCAATAAATCACCCACAAAAAGAACAGGAACAGCGGAACATTTATGCAAGGATGCTGTTGTATTATATCCCCTAATGGCTCCAAAACTTTCTCCCGCAGACCAGACAACAATTTCAGATACTCATCCCTAAGTACACAAGTTCCTTATTCCTTTCCCTGCCAAGGCATCTTTAAGGAATGAGAGACTTGCAGAACGCATCGCGCTTAAGTTCTTGTCTATCACATCCCAGTCTAGTTGTGAATTTATCTTAGAGAGGATGTCGCCACCGTTAAAAAGATGCTCAGCGCTTATGCCCAACACGCAGAACAAGGAGTCGATGCGTGAGTTCCTTCCCGTTTTGCTTGTCTGCGCGAAGCGGTAAAAAGTCATGAAGCTCCTGTGGAAGATAATGGAGAACACCGTACAATGGAACGAGTCTGTGCACACGTATGCCGCCTCGCTGATGTATTTCACGAAGTCATCCGGGTCCACATCATACGGCGCCTCGTCGCCGAAACTCTCGTCCTCCGCCACATATTCGTCCATGTGGCGTATCGCAATCATCTTATAGCCCGTCTGCCTTTTCAGTTCATTTGCCGCGCGACGTGCCTCCTGGTTGGTGCCGAGGAAGTAGCAGAATATATAAGGCTCCGCTTCTCCCGGCTTTGCATTCTGTATTTCCCGCGCCCATTCCTCACGGGTGAGCAGCAAGGTCGGGTCCGCTACCACCTGCGCTGTCCGGCGTGAGAGGCTGTCAACTATTTCTTTCCCTCTCTGCTCCCTCACGCCAATGGCCGAGAATCTGTCTAAATAGGCACCAGTGGCTTTCCTCTGGAACTTGGGGATATCAGATACTCCGAAACTGGAAGCGTAGGCTACTTTGGGAACCTCGTCGTCCACGAACAGCAGATTAAAATACTTGTTGGGCAAACTCATCGGAGTCCACACCTGGTCACTGCCCACAACCACTGCGGAATAACTTTTCGAGCCCTCGTGCAAAGCCTTATAACCCACATATTTGTGGAAATATGGCATCAGCTTCTTCTCCTTATAGCCATTCACGGCTTCCGTGCGCTTCCTTATGCCTTCCCCGTAATGCGGATATTTCTTCAGCACCTTTTGTCTGTTCACCCGCAAAAGGATATTCCTCCATTCACCTGCGCGGATGGCGTTTACAGCGAATCTCGCCTTCTGGACAAGTGAAAGACGCTTTTCGTACAAGATAATCTCCACCTGGCATCCCTGTTGCCGCATTGTCTTCAACAGGGCATACCCTTGAAGCGACGTGCCGTAGTTGTTATGCCCTTCCCTGTAGGCCATAACATATCCGATTTTCTTGTCAACCATTCTTCCTATTCCAAGTTAGAGGTGTCCTTCTTCAACATCGAGACCAGCCACCACAGCCTCTTATGTCGCCCGAGGAACTGCTGCCCTCTGTTCTGCATGTAATTCATCAAGGCTTTCAGGCCTGTCTTCTTCGGTAGTGGCGTGTCGTATTTCGGCACAGCCCTGCCCAGTTTCTTGTTCAGTGCCACAAACTCCGCGTTACGCCCTTTCTTCTTGTAAGCCATCTTTTGCGAGGCGTTCAACGTCTCCACGCCTATCTCCTCCAATGTTACGCTGCCGCTGGTCCGGGCCTCCTCCAACCAGTCAAGCCACCGCTGCTTGCGCACGACTATTGAGCTCACCCCGACCTTATCAGCGCTGTAAGGCTCAATGTGTATGTCCCCGAAACAGACATCTCCCAGCTCCGCGTAATGGTCTATGCAAAACAGGCATCTGCGGGGGATGAAGAAGGAGCGCAGGGGGTGGTAGTAGCTCTGATACCTTTCCGCGACGCGGAAAGGTTTCAGGCTGGTAGCCCTGATACCTTTCGCTACCATGCTGCCAAGGCAACCCTCGTCCCTGTAAGCGAAATATTCCAGCTCCTCTTTCTTTATCCCTCTCTCCTTCAGCACATGCTCGGTCAGGTAAAACGTCCTCCCCGATGAGCAATATATCCCGAAGTACCCTGCCACCTTTTCCCTGAACCTCTTGTCTACAGCCTCCAGCTTGCGGAATCCGTGGATATGGCAGGGCAGACCCACTATAACGTATCTGCTCCCCTCCGCTTTCCTTATCTCTTGCGCCACTCCATGCAACGAGACTGGAGCGTACTTGCTCCCCTTCCCGTTGAGCACCTCTTCCCTCGTGCGTGCGATGTACGAGCGCACAAGAAGCTCATTCTTGGCATCAAAAGCCGTTACCACCGCGCCGTCAATATATCCCCTTTCCAGCAGGAATATCAAGAACTGGCTCACCATTCCGCCAGAGGCACAATGGTAGCGAATCTCATATTCGTTGCTGTGTCCCGCGAAGCACTTCAGGTAGCGCCCCGCCAAACGGTCCTCCTTGATTCCAGCGTCAGCGAACCGCTCTCTTGCGATACGCGTCAGGTCAACGCCCAATCCAGGGCAGACATCATGGCAGCGGTGACACCCCGTCTTGTTCTTGCACCGCGAGCCGTCCACCTCCGGCAGGAAACGCCCGTCCCTCACCACCGTCTTTATCGCCCCCGCAGGGCAAGCCCCCTCGCATACGCCACAGCCAGTGCATAAGTCATGGCGCAGGGTGTATGTTATATTGGGAATATTTAATATCTTCGCATTCTTATTTAATATTCTCTTAACAGGATCTCTCATTAACCTATACAATTTATATTTACTTAGAGTTTTAGTAACGCGACTTTTTATAGTTTTTTTTGTCCAACTCCCTGCACAATAATGTACCACGACACTGTTTTTCCCTTTTTGATCATAATTACTTATGATTTTCGTAGGATAGAGATGTATTGAAGATTCCAGATTCTGTTCACAGTCATTATAAGCGTACCCCCATTCTTCTGCATTATAAGCCAATACAGTAGGTGCCGTTAAATGTTCTACCAACAAGTTATCCAATGTATATCCTTTATAGAATTCTATACATTTTTTCATCAGAGGATGTCTCTGTACCGAGGCAAGAACTGCAGCTTGTATCCCTATGCCATAAACCTTTTTCGTCTCACATATCCTACGAAATTCATTATCCAACGTTTTCTCATCTATATTTTTCTGTTTTTCCTCGAAAGACGGATGATATTCCACTCCAGAAACAAACTCAGCATCCAGCAATCGTTCCAGGCTACCATACAACATCACATCAGAATCAAAATAGACTCCCCCTTCAGTATAGAGCGCATATACCCTTATGTAATCCGCCGCAAAAGCCCACTTGCGAGCATTGTACGCTTGCTCAACCAAAGGAACACTGTGTATGTCGAAGTTTTTGGTAGACCACCTCTTTATTTGATAAGTTGGCATGAACTTCCTCCAACTATCGATACACTTTTGTAATTTGCCTGGTATGGGTTCGTCACTTAACCAACAATAATGAATAATCTTAGGTATCATGTGTTTTTATGCTCTTTATTCATTGACTCTCAAACTATTATTGGAAACCATCCACACAAGCACATAAAGCAAAAACAGTGCATCTAAATTGGATTAGCTCCAATTTGACTCTATTTAATCTCCTGCCAAACTTTCATCATCCTACTATTTCTACCTAACCGGGCAGAAACGCATAGTGGAATCTTCGGATTGGTTTAGTCCAATGTCTGTTTTATAATCTTGTATTTCACAGACAAATATAGTTTAAGCATATTTCTGTAAAGCCAACCGATACGCAAAGCGAACACCATTTTATGCAACAATTTCAACTTATATCCCCGCGCTTTCAGTTTCCCTATATACTTCGCAGCCAAGTCATACTTTCCAAGTAACAAATAGTTGTCCACTAATCGATTATACACGTTACACAGTGCATCAATCAAGCCTAATGCCACATAATCCTGTTCAAACCAGTTCAGACAAAGTTCCCTCGACTTAGTGTTCCGTTCAATCGCGAGTTTGGAAGTCCGGAAAGTCTCTCTTGTTACGCTATCCAAACGACTACGCTCACGTATGACAACCACCTTCTTTACAAACAGAATACGCTTCGCAACCTTATAAAAGTTAAAGAAAAACACTTCCTCGTAGATTCGAACTGACTCGTCGAACGGATATTTCAACAACACCTCAGGTTTCATGACGTGGATAAAGCCCTCGCGCACAGCCCCTCCAAGAAAGTCGGGAAACGAAAGTATTTTCATCTCCTTCCCTTTAAGCAAATAACTATTAGCATACTTGGGAAGCATATCTTCTGGGGCGAACATATAATGCATGAAATTGGGATGGGAGATAATGGTTTGATGTATCGTTTGGATAGCGTCATCTGTGAAATAATCATCACTGTCGAGGATGATTATCCAATCTCCCGTCGCCGCATTTATCGCCGCATTACGCCCCGCATTAGTACCTCGGTTCTCTGAAAATGAAATGTATTTGATGTGAGGGTATCGGCGGGCATACTCCTCACATATCATTCCTGTACTGTCCGTACTGCCATCGTTGACAATAACGTGTTCGGGCGGGGCGGGGGGGGGGGGGGGGGGGGGGGGGGGGGGGGGGGGGGGGGGGGGGGGG
>JAJPYV010000183.1 GCA_021204735.1 Prevotella sp. | reverse complement strand
GTCAAATCACAGGGAAGAAAGTTCAGGGTGGAAATTACGTCTCACACTCAAAGCATCGTACAAAGCGTACGTTCGACGTCAACTTATTCAGGAAGAAATTCTATTATGTTGAGGAGCAGTGTTGGATTAGCCTGAAGTTAAGTGCGGCAGGTTTGCGCACGATAAATAAAATAGGTTTGGATGCAGCTTTGAAGAGAGCGGTTGAGAAAGGCTATTGTAAATGGAACGAGATTAAAGTTATAGGAGAATAACCACTATGGCAAAGAAAACAAAAGGCAACAGAATACAGGTGATATTAGAGTGCACCGAGATGAAGGCCAGTGGTCTTCCAGGAACAAGTCGTTACATCACAACGAAAAACCGTAAGAACACTCCTGACAGATTAGAATTGAAGAAATACAATCCTATCCTGAAGAAGATGACAGTACATAAGGAAATAAAATAATAACAATTAAAAAACTCTATATAAGATGGCAAAGAAAACCGTTGCAACCCTCCATGAAGGCTCAAAGGATGGTCGCACTTACACGAAAGTAATCAAGATGGTGAAGAGTCCTAAGACAGGGGCATACGTCTTTGACGAGAGGATGGTTCCTAATGAGGCAGTGAAAGATTTTTTCAAGAACTGATAATTGTTTGAACACGATATACAAAGAGGTTGCAATGACTTTTGCAACCTTTTTTGTTGTATGTATGATTACAATTTATTAACTTTGTAGCAAAATCAATATTTATGGGATTATTCGGTATTTTCAACAAGCATAAGAAAGAGACACTTGATAAAGGATTGGAAAAGACGAAACAGAGTGTTTTCGCAAAATTGACAAGAGCTATTGCGGGAAAATCAAAGGTAGACGATGATGTGTTGGACAATTTAGAGGAGGTGCTAATCACATCAGATGTTGGAGTGGAGACCACATTGAAGATTATCCACAGGATTGAGGAGAGAGTTGCCCGCGACAAGTATGTCTCCGTGTCAGAGTTGAATGAGATTTTGCGGGATGAGATATCTTCCTTATTGACGGAGAACAACACCGATGATAACGAGAATTGGGACTTGCCATCGGACCATACACCATACGTTATACTTATTGTTGGAGTGAATGGAGTGGGCAAGACCACCACGATAGGAAAACTCGCATACCAGTTTAAGAACGCGGGCAAGAAGGTGTATTTGGGCGCAGCCGATACGTTCCGTGCCGCCGCCGTGGAGCAGTTGTGCATTTGGGGAGAGCGTGCCGGAGTACCAGTTATAAAGCAGCAGATGGGAGCAGACCCGGCGAGTGTTGCTTTTGATACGCTCAGTTCTGCGAAGGCGAACAATGCCGATGTGGTGATTATAGACACCGCCGGCAGGTTGCACAATAAGGTAGGACTGATGAACGAGTTGAAGAAGATAAAAGACGTGATGAAGAAAGTGCTTCCGCAGGCACCTGATGAGGTGCTTTTGGTTCTTGACGGTTCAACAGGACAGAATGCGTTTGAGCAGGCGAAACAGTTCTCCGCTGTTACTCAAATCACCAGTCTTGCGATCACCAAACTTGACGGTACGGCTAAGGGCGGTGTGGTAATCGGAATTTCCGACCAGTTGAAAGTGCCAGTGAAATACATCGGACTTGGTGAGGGCATGGAAGACCTTCAGTTGTTTAACAAGCGGCAATTCGTTGATTCGCTCTTTAAGGATTGAAATAGGATAATCTAAAGAGAGATGAAAAAGAATCAGATTGACTTTATAACAATGGGCTGTTCAAAAAATCTCGTTGATAGTGAGGTTTTGATGAAACAGTTTGAGGACAACGGATATAAATGCACTCACGACATCAAAAATCCCCAAGGAGAGATTGTCGTAATCAATACCTGTGGTTTTATTGCCGATGCGAAAGAAGAGAGCATCAACACCATATTGGAATTTGCGCGGGCAAAGGAGAAAGGGCGCATCAGAAAACTGTTTGTTATGGGTTGTCTGTCGCAGAGGTACAAGAAAGAATTAGAGGAGGAGATACCACAGGTTGACAAGTATTACGGCAAGTTTGATTTCAAGCAACTGTTGTCAGACTTAGGTAAGGCGGAAACAGCGACAGCAAATAATGGTTGTCAAAATCCCAAAAGCGATATGGGAAGACATCTCACCACTCCGCGTCATTACGCCTATATAAAAATCAGTGAGGGTTGCGACCGCCATTGTGCCTATTGCGCCATACCGTTTATGACAGGACATCATGTCAGTCGTCCGCAGGATGAAATATTGGAAGAAGTGAGGACACTTGTAGCTTCAGGTGTTAAGGAGTTTCAGATTGTTGCCCAGGAACTTACATACTACGGTATTGATATTGACGGCAAGCGGCATATTGCCGAATTAGTGTCGAAGATGGCAGACATTAAAGGTGTGAAGTGGATACGCTTACATTATGCCTATCCGACAGACTTTCCGTTCGAGCTTCTTGACGTGATGAGGGAGAAGCAGAACGTGTGCAATTATCTTGACATAGCCTTGCAGCATATCTCCGACAAGATACTGCATGCCATGAGGCGCAACATCACGAAGGAGGAGACATACGACCTCATAAAAAGAATAAGGGAGCGAGTTCCCGGAATACATATCCGCACCACATTGATGGTAGGTTATCCCAACGAAAGTGAGGAGGACTTTGAGGAACTCTTGGACTTTGTCGAGTGGGCAAGGTTTGAGCGTATGGGAGCATTTGCCTATTCAGAGGAAGAAGATACTTACAGTGCCGACAATTTTGAGGACAATGTCGACGAACAGGAAAAACTCAGTAGGTTAGACAGACTTATGGGTCTCCAACAAGACATCAGTGCAGAGATTGCAGAAAGTAAGGTGGGGAAAGTATTTCAGGTGGTAATCGACCGTAAGGAAGGAGATTACTACGTGGGCAGGACGGAGTACAGTTCCCCAGAGGTTGACCCGGAGGTTCTTATTTCCGTTGTAAACAAGCGTTTGAGAACAGGCAGTTTCTATAATGTCAGGATTACCGGTTCAGAGGAATTTGACTTATATGGAGAGGTGATATAAAAATCCGAATACTATGAACAACAAGAGTTTTATTTCAGAATTGTCACAGAGGTTAGGATATACTCAGGAAGATACCCAGAAGATGGTCAATACAGTTATAGACTCTTTTAAGGGCGGTTTTCGGAGTGAGAATGACGTGTGGATTCCTAAGTTCGGTACTTTTGAGATAAAAAAGCGTTTAGAACGTGTTGTTACCATTCCAAGTACGAAAAAACGGATACTTGTGCCCCCAAAACTTGTATTGAATTTCAAGCCAGTTGCGTCTGTCAAGGAAAAACTAAAAGGAGGAGGACAGGCAGATGAGTAAGATTTCAATACAAGATATAGCGTCTGCTCTTGTCAAGAAGCATGGTCTTTCAGCGAGCGAAGCAAATAAGTTTGTTACCGCAATTTTTGACGTGATCAACGATGGTCTGCATAGTGAGAAGAATGTGAAGATAAAGGGTTTGGGAACGTTCAAGGTTATTGACGTGCGCCAGAGGGAAAGCGTGAATGTGAATACAGGAGAACGTTTTGTGATTGAGGGACATGGAAAGATTACCTTCACACCAGACCCTGTTATCCGTGATTTGGTAAACAAACCATTTGCCTTGTTCAAGGAAGTGGAATTGAACGAGGGTGTTGACATTAAGATGATGAGTTCCTTGTCGGATATAGAGTTTAAAGATGATGAGCAAGTGGATGTTGAAGACACTGATAAAGAAGTAAAAGAGCAAGAAAGACAAGAAGAAACGCCTAAGTCTGAAGAGAAGGAAGAAAATCATCAAGAAACCGTTCAAGAGACGGAGGAGATAGAAAGCGAACAAACTGTTTCGTCTGAAGAAGCAGAGCAAGAGGATAAAGATGAGGTTGAGCAGAATGTTATAGAAATTCCGGTAAAAACTGATGAAGAGGTTCAGTCTGAATTATCAGAGCAGGAGGAAGAAGAATATTTATTTGATGACGATGATGAGAGTTGGTTTTCCCGTAATAAAGGAATTGTAATTACTGTAATCACAATACTTGTTATTGCATTGTTAGGTGGTGGATATTATTGGTGGCATGAGCGAATGCAGGGAGAACAGGTTGCAAAGCAATATGTTGTAGCAGAAATTCCTTCCGATACAGTTTCAGCCAAGGGTACAGCAGGAGTGCAGACAGAAAAGGCAGTCCAGGATGTTGCAAAGCAAGATGATGAAGAAACGCAAATTGTTGATTCAGAAGACCTTCCCCGTCAGTTGCGGAATGCCATAGCAATTGTCAATACCGGAGCATACCGCATAGTTGGTACTGATATGACGATAACGGTAAATAAGGGAGATGATATCAGGAGAATTTCAAAACGCTATTTCGGTGACGGTATGGAAAGTTATGTAATGGTGCATAACGGTGTTGCCGAAGTGGAACCAGGAATGAAACTGAAAATCCCTAAACTTGAATACAAGAAAAAGAAATAAAGAGGATTATTCCTCTTTATTAGTATTAGTGACGGCATTTGAGCGTACACGGCTCAATGTCTCCGGTGTCATTTGCAGATAGCTTGCGATGTAGAGCAACGGAGCACGCAAAGCCACTTGAGGTGTAAGACTGCACATCCTTTGGTATCTGTCTTGTGCTGACTCAAAGCGGACTAAGTCAGCGTGAATTTGTGAGATAATCAAAGATTCTTCAAGAATTTTACGGTACAGTATCTGTATGTTCACATTATGCAGAGCCACTCTTTCCAGATCCACTTTAGGCATGGCATAAATCAAAACCGGTTCTAAGGCCTCAACTTGCAAGTGTGACGGTATTTCTTTGAAAAGACTTTCTATGCACATGCAGATAGTACCCTCAACTGCTAAATATTCTGTTACAGCTTTGCCTTTCTTGAAATAAAACTGCCGAACAAGACCTTTTTCAATATAATAAATGTGTTTGCATGTTTCACCCTCTTTCAATATCGTCTGTCCCTTTGCGAATTTCATAGGAACTAATATGCTCTCAAGAATATCCAGTTCGTCATGAGTCATGGTACTGTATTTTCTTGCAAGTTCGCGTGCAATGTCACGTGTAGTTTTCGCCATTTCTCTCATATCTTCTTCCTCTCTTTATTTAGTTATGGAATACGATTAATCTAATTTCAATACAGCGAGGAAAGCTTTCTGTGGCACTTCCACATTGCCAATCTGCTTCATCCTCTTTTTACCTCTTTTCTGTTTCTCAAGCAACTTGCGTTTACGGGTTACGTCACCACCATAGCATTTAGCAGTTACATCCTTGCGTACGCACTTTATTGTCTCACGGGCAACTATCTTTGAACCAATTGCCGCCTGGATTGCTATGTCAAACTGCTGTCGAGGTATCAGTTCTTTCAGTTTTTCACACATCCTGCGTCCCAAAGCCACAGCATTGTCCTGGTGAGTGAGTGTTGACAGGGCATCTACCGGTTCCCCATTGAGCAGTATATCGAGTTTTGCTAATTTTGACGGTCGGAAACAATCTACGGTGTAATCAAAGGAGGCATAGCCCTTTGAGATACTCTTCAACTTGTCGTAAAAGTCGATTACTATTTCTCCGAGTGGTATCATGAAATGCAGTTCCACCCTGTTGCCGCTTATGTAATCCTGACGGATCAGTTCGCCACGTTTGTCAAGACATAGTTTCATAATCGGACCGATATATGTTGTTACCGTGATGATTGAGGCTCTGATGTAAGGCTCCTCGATATGGTCAATCAGCATCAAATCAGGAAGTCCTGACGGATTATGTACTTCTTTTACCTCCCCATGTTTATCAAATACCTTATAAGATACGTTAGGTACAGTGGTTATCACGTTCATGTCAAACTCCCTATCAAGACGTTCCTGGATAATCTCCATGTGGAGCAATCCTAAGAAGCCGCAACGGAAACCGAAACCGAGAGCGATAGATGATTCAGGAACGAAAGACAGTGAGGCATCATTCAACTGAAGTTTTTCAAGTGATGACCTAAGATTCTCATATTCAGTAGGGTCGATAGGGTAGACCCCTGCGAATACCATCGGCTTCACTTCCTGGAATCCAGATATTGCGTGGTCGCAAGATGGATTTACATGAGTGATGGTATCGCCCACCTTTACCTCCTTGCTCTCCTTTATACCACTTATGATATATCCCACATCACCCGTCATCAGTTTTGGGCGAGGTATCATATCCATTTTCAGCACGCCGATCTCGTCAGCCACATATTCCATTCCAGTGTTGAAGAACTTCACCTTGTCGCCCTTGCATATACTACCATTTTCGATTTTGAAGTATGCGATGATGCCACGGAAAGAATTGAACACCGAGTCGAATATCAGAGCTTGTAACGGAGCGTTGGCATTACCCTTCGGTGGTTTTATACGTTCTACAACAGCATTTAGAATTTCTGGAATACCCTCACCAGTCTTTCCCGAAGCGCGAATAATCTCACTCTTGTCACAACCTAACAGTTCAACGATTTCGTCTTCCGTCTCGTCAGGCATTGCCGAAGGCATATCTATCTTATTGATAACGGGAATTATCTCCAAGTCATGATCAAGAGCCATGTAGAGATTGCTGATTGTCTGAGCCTGCACGCCCTGTGTAGCATCAACGATGAGTAAAGCCCCTTCGCAAGCAGCGATACTTCTCGAAACCTCGTAAGAGAAGTCGACATGTCCCGGAGTGTCGATAAGATTCAGTATATAGGTGTTACCTTTGTATTCATATTCCATCTGAATGGCATGACTTTTAATCGTGATACCACGCTCACGCTCTAAATCCATATCATCCAACATCTGCCCCTCTGTGATTTGGATTGTCTTTGTGTATTCCAACAGACGGTCAGCTATTGTTGACTTACCGTGATCAATGTGTGCGATTATACAGAAATTTCTAATTTCGTTCATACGTCAGGCATTTGGAACGCAAATGTACAAAAAAACTACGGTTTAAAGGTAATAAATAGGTTATTTTTTATGAATAAAACAAAAAGTAAATATATAAAAACATTTAAAATAAAGATAATGATTACTTTTGCAAGTAAATTGGGGTGGTAAGTTTTGCCTTGATTTTTTTACTTTAAATCGTTTAGTACGTGTGATTTTTATGAGATATTTTTTGTTTATTTTGCTATTGGTGTTCGTTTTATCATCCTGCCATGAAAGTTTGGAAAAGAGGGCAGAGAGGGAAGCGGCTGATATTACGAAAAAAAACTGTCCTATCCAGGTAATGGAAGGAGTTGTGAACGACAGTATAAAATATGAGAAAGCCACCCGCACTATACATTATTATTATACATTGTCTGGTATGTTGGATACGACGGCTGTCGATACAAAAACTGTCCGCACAGATATGATAGAAACATTGAAGAACAATACTGGTCTGAAAAAATATAAGGATAACGGTTTCAATTTCGCATACACGTATTTCTCCACGAAAAACAGGGGAAAGGTGCTGATTGAGGTTGTTGTTACGCCAAAGAACTATAATTAAGAATTAAGAATTGCTGCAATTAACGTTTGATGATTAGGAAGCCGAGGCGGTGGGAGATGTTCTTTTTGCCTAAGGAGTAAACGGTGTAGCAGCCATCGGGGATTTT
>JAJPYV010000162.1 GCA_021204735.1 Prevotella sp. | reverse complement strand
CTGTCGTTTGAGCAAACGCACCATCGCTTGTAATCACAAGCGAAAGAATTATCAGCAAACGTAAATGAATATATTTAAAAAAACTAACGGTACAATTAACGCAATTAGTAGTCATGATGATTTCCTCCCTCACAATCTAATCAATCAATTTTTCTCTTTAGCGTCATATTTAATCGGTCTGGCAGAAGCACTTGCCTCCACTGTTGGGGCGAAATCTGATAAGAGCCATTTTCACTGCCAATATAAATCTCACCCTCAGCAAATACCACTTTCAGTTTATATGTACGGGTATGTGTTACCGTATTACTCGTTCCAGCACTGTTATCACCAGAACTGCTTGACCATGATGCGGTAAGATTAAATTCGTATGAATATCCTGGTGTTGCCGTCAAACCCGAAACAGTCAAATTATTTATCGATGCTTCTGAACCATCTGAATTTGTAAGTGTCCATGTAACACCTGATACTGATGTTTGTGTTTCATTACCGTTATCATCAGTACTTACTGAATACAATGTCGGACTGATAGTGAAACTTGTGGTAACATCCCTCAATGTTACAATAAAACTATTGGTGATGTCATCCCAATCCGCATCTGTTGTATAACTAACCTCTTGCCCTCCTATCGGGACAGTTTTTGCTGTAACAGAGAACTTTGTGATATACTTGTTCAGCGTAAGTTCAATAGGATATACGCTGTTTCTCTGAATATTTAACCTTGGTGTTATTGCAGTATATTCAGTACCGTCATACTCATCATTTTCACCTGTCTTCACCAAATCGAGCGTTATGCCGAATCCAGAACCGCCACTTTCCATGTACCCTCTATAGCTCTCGTTTATATAGAATGTATCTACTAAAAAAGAATCTTTTGGAATTATCTGATTTGAAAATACAACATGCGAGTCATTGTCAAAATAACTGTCTGGCAATGTTGAGGTCGCGCCACCAGTTGATGATAGAGAAATTAATGGCACTGTTTTTGCCGTTCCTGAGAATAGCAGTTCACCTATTTCAAGATCTTTCGACGTATCTCCGTCAATTTGCATCTCAACCTTTGCAACCAAACGGTCAAGACGCAGCTGGATTTCCCTCGTAAAATTCAAGTCATTTCCTGTTACAGTTACTCCCGTCATTATCACACTCATCGGAATATACTTGCCGTTTGCTATATCTACATGCTGCACAGCTTCAACCTCAAAATCCACATCCGAAGGAAGTATTGTCTCCCCTACCTCCTTGTCTATAAGCGACAGCCATTCATCACTCTCAGCATTGTCCCAGTTGGCAAAAGCGTAAAATATCTTCTCTCCCGCAGGTACTTCAAATGCCTCTGACGTGTATGTCGGTAAATTTCCTTTAGCTGCTGCGGTTCCCGTTAAATCCGGTTCTATCTTCGCTTGTATTACACTATCCTCCGCATTAAGCACGAATATGCAAAGCGTATTGATATATTCTCCAGCTACTGCATACTGTTGAGCGTCACTATTTCCTCCCTCATGTTGTTCAACTTGTCCCTCATTTACATCACCTGCTCCTCCGTAATTATCGCCTCCTGGAGCGTTAGAATTACCATTACCTTGATTTCCTGTTCCTCCACCTTGACTTCCAGTTCCTCCGCTTTGTCCATCGCCATCAGCTCGTGTAGCGTTAAGGTCGCCCATTTCACCTGTTGTTATCTGGAAACAAATCAGTGCACGGTCGCTCGCAATACTTGCGGTTGAAACATCATCAAATTCATCATTAAAACATGACGAAAACAACAAACATACCAATGGCAAAACCATCAGCAGCATTCCAAGCAATATTTTTTTGTTTTTTCCGTTCATGTTTTTTCTTTACGTTACAGGTCTATCACATCCGTGTCGTACAACAGCCATGTCTTCACTGTTACTACCACGTGCATTCCCACGGTCGGAACATCTCCGCCTAAAGAGAATACAGATGCAACATCCAATTTGTATATATTGTTTCTCACGATGGCAAACTCCATCGTACCATTCGTGTTGTCATTATCATCATTGCTGTGACGTATCCACCAAGTGTAGTAACACTGCGCATCCTCGTATGTGCTCACCGCATCATCCGTTGCCGCAGCCAATGCCGCACGGGTAGATGAATATGAAGCACCAGAATTGAAATCATTAATCACTACACCTGTTACAACTGTACCCTGCCAATCTATCTTATAACCGATCTCCTCACCCATGTAATAATCCCATGTAAGGGTAGACTTATAAGTATCTGACAATGATCCGCTCTTTCCGCTCGCCTGTTCCAAAAGATATTTCTTATATCCTGTAGGGTCATCCTCACTTAATGTATTGGCAAAAGTTACAATCTCAGCCCAAGTTGTGCAACTGTTTATCTTGCCTTCAAACCTGTCACCATATTCGGTATCTCCTAACGTGAATCTCCCTGGATATGCGGCAGCCATCATGTCTTCGGGTGTGGCATAGAGATTATTGTTCCACATGAAGAATGTCGTACTGTCTGTATAGCTATATCCATAATCGCTATAGAAACTGTCATGAATAAAATCCTCAGCTTTAAAATAAGCCTTGAAAATCACCCCCGTGGCATATTGCCTACTCGTATAATCAGAGTATGTGGTGTTCTCCATCGTATATCCTATACGGTTCCATACAGTGCCGTCATTATCTGTTACAGCAACTATATTGTCACTCGTAACAAGCTCATTCCAATACGACGGATTTACCTGGTCTCCTGTCGGTACGCCGTTATAATAAGTACCATATAGCTTATCTATACTGCTGCTTACTCCGTTAATGGTAACAGTAGTAGCTCCGTTTTTATATTCTGTCCATGGATCAATAACGTAATTATCGGCAACGTCAGATGCATCGGTAGTAATTTCATCTCCAAGATAAGTCACGCTCGTACCATAGCCATCATTCACCCTCTTCAGTATATAACTGCCTGCCGTGAGATTGTTCACAATTGCCGCACCGGTAATGTGCACCGTCGCACCCATAAAAGCATCATCTCCATCAATATCTTCTGTAGTATCCTCTTTAATCGTAAGTTCTGAAGGTGCCCTATAGTCCACACGTGCTGCCATGCGCTCCAAATCCACTGTCACCTTTGCTGGATTATCTTCATTGTTATAACCATCTATAAACACGGTGCTATTGTCATTCTCTGATGCCATGACAAATGATGAATAAGAATAAGGCTTTGACTTACCGCTTTCCGTCCATGCGCTTGTTTCTATATAATCACGCACATCCCCTAACGTAAGACTATTTCCTTTACCCTTAATTGTTGATAAGAAATCAGAACTTGGATTTGCAACTGCAAGAACATTGTAATTTCCTGCATCAATTCTCAATGGTTTGGCAACGCTTTTTGCAATGTAGTCAATATTATTAAAGTTGAATATTTCACCGCTATAAATATCATCTTTATCATATTCCACATATTTCACATTCGTAGTATCAGGACCGTTCACACCATTATCAGCCTGATAAACAAATAAGACAGCACTGTAGACAGAATCCTCATAATTCTGTCCATATTCCCTGCCATCACCCCATTCTCCACCAGTAGGGTTCGCTCTCGTAGAATTACTGTTCGGTGCGGAAAAATTCACAGAAATATATGCAACTATATCACCATCTGAATAGTTGCTCTCTGACGAGTCACAATCTATCAAATCATCGTTAAAGCTGCAACCAACAAGAATTGCCGGAATGAGTATTCCCCACCCCATCACTTTGAGCAAGCCTCCGAACAACCCCTTTAACGTGCCATTCATAGCCCCAAATATCGAGCCTTTTTTAGTCCCCATTTTTGAGCCATTCACAGCCCCAAATATTGAGCCATTCATCAGCCTCATTCTCATTGTTATATCATTACGCATATTTCTACGCATATCTGTTTCTCATTTACATCAGTTTCAGGTTTCCCCTCCACCACAAAAACTCATACAATCACGCAAGAAAAATCTCAAACAAAAACTCAAGCAAGAATGAATTTTTAATTTTTAATTTTTAATTTTCTATGAACTCAGTTCCGCGAATTGTATTCTCTTTTCCCACCCCAATACGCTTATGGCGATACTTATATATTGCAGTTTATCGCCTTTCACGAACAGAGTGATGTCAAAGTCATATCCCCTGTCGAGGAACTCCTGTGCAGAGTACCTGTGCAGGTCATCGCTGTTACGCAACTGGCATAGTATGTCTGGCAGGTTCAACGCCGCCACTACAACGCCTGTATTTTTATTTGTTACAGTCAGCACGCCATCATCTGCCGCACTGTCGTGATTCAGTATTCGGGATGTCATGAAGTCAGCATGACCGATTTGCCCTGCTCCCGACAATACATTGCCTTCCGTGTCAATAGCATCTGTCTTGTCAGATGTGTTCCACATATCGTATGGAGTATAGACAACTTCATCGCTCTCATCAAGACTGTTGTCCCAAAGAATTATAGAATTGTGGTCAGTTATCGTCATTTCATAGTTGTCTATATCCATCGTTGTCGGGTCATCGAGCTCACGCAATGAAACGTTTATTCTCTTCGTGTCACGTACCAACGATATTGTGTCGTATGTCGGCTTATCCGAATATACACTTATATAATTCGTCTCAATGCCATGCCACAATGTGTCAAGCGGCAAAGCATTATTTTCTATATCATAATGGTCTCCGTCTGTCTGTCTGTCTAATTTTATCGTCACACTGCTCATGGCACTTCCAGTGTCTATTCCGCTACGTACGAAATGAGCACGACTGCTGTTAATAGTCTCACTGTATGGACTCTGCTGGGCGAGGGCAATAAATTTATAGCTCCCTGCCTCAAGATCTGTGAGGTGCATCGTATATGTTACGTCCTTCAACGGCTGTGAAAATGCACTGTTGCTCTCCTCATACGTACGCACCAACTTGTCGTTAGTGTCGTAAACATATAGCGTTACCGATCCTACATGGTCATTGAACATGTTAGCACGCTCAAGGTTGTAATCATACTTGAATGTTAGGTACAGCCCTGTGGGACAGTCGTCTCTATCTTCAGTCATCATGTCACAAGACGCTAACCCCAATACCATCAGCACCGCCGCCAACAATCCACAGCGTTTCATCGCCAACAGTCCTCGACCTTTCGCAACCATCTTACAATTATATAACATATATCTCATTTCTCAATATATTGTCAGTTCAGCATTAGCATCCCCGTTTATTTCCACTTTAATTGAATCTCAAGCAAGAACGAAATCTTAGAGCTCTCAACACCTAATTTCGCAATCTCCTCAAACAATCTCGCAAACAAAAATGAACTCTTCTTTCTTATTTCTTCTTTCTTATTTTGCGCATTGCGCATTTTTTAACTTAAGAACTGTACGCTGTGCTTACAGCGTACAGTTCTTAATTGATAATTACAAGTCTACACTCTGTGTACGCTTTGCCCATGACAAAACATTGATATCAACAGAGATGTATTGGTTAAGTGGGTCATCTGGAGTATTATCAGCTTCTGGAATTACAGCATAACCTATACTCTTGACTTCTGATACCTGAAGATCATACCAGTTGTTTCGGAGCACACCATAACGACCAAGCCACCATGTTTCATTATAAGAACCAGGATATGATTCTTCTTGATCTGAAGCATAATCCTCATCCCAAGGAGTGAGATCATCGCCGAAATGCTTAATATATACTGGATAATATGATAATCCTCCTGCATAATATGAAAGCTCAATACCTTCAATGATTGACATTGCAGAATTATACTCAGAAGTTCCAGCGGTAAATACAGCAGGAAGAGTGTTGTCTGAAAAATTAGATGCTGTTACACCCGATATAGAAAGAGTTGCACCTGCATCTGTTGAAGCAGTAGTGCCAAGAGTAACTGTCAAATGACTTGAAAAATCACCACCCGTATATTTTGATAATGCATCTGACACACTTGTGATGCCCATATAAACTGATTTTACGTAATTCTGTGCCTCTGTAGATGAATAAATAGTTGACGTATTACCGTTAATACAATAGAATGATGTTCCGTTATTAAGTTTAGCGACTATTATCGCACGGGTTGTCTGATTATTGTTCATATTGGTAACATTAAAAGTATTCTCAAAACAATACGCAGGAGTACTTTCACCCAAACTTGTATATGTGGAAAGTGTTCCACCTCCCCTTGTGTACAAATCGCCGGATATAAAGCCCTCATCGTAATTCGGGTCTAATGCCCAATATGTACGGTAGCCTCCTCCTGTGTTTGCACTACCTACAAAACGATAATTTGAGATATAAGAACCTGCATCAGTATCATAACCTCTGTAAGTCCACCAAGTATTATCAGTTGTAGTGTTGCGTACTACATAAGTCTTTGTATTCGTATTATCAAGAGCAAATCCTAATAACGAAACTCTAACATTATTACTTGCAATAGATGTTTGACCACCAGTCGCATCCGTTACAGTTACTTTTGCCACGCCACGCTCAACATATATATCTGTTGGATTGTCTGCTGCTTCGCTCTGTGAATAGGAGACATTTTCGGTTACGTCAGCCAATGTGGTTATTACAGTACCACTTGGACTACTGCTTCCACCTACTTTACTACTCAATGGTGCATTAGTCATAAAAAATCCGTCACTTGTAAATGCGGAAACACTGTTACTGTTGTCAGTAGGCGTATATATATGTGTCTGTAAGTCACCTATTGTTGCACCATCTAACGAAACACCACCCAAGCTTGTCGGATTAGAAAGATTGTCTAAGATTCCTTCTCCATTAAGTACTGCCAAAGCGTAAACATTATCACCGTTTGGACGAGTAATATCCAAAGTCCAATTTCCAGTTTCTGTAATATTATTTCCCGTACTACTTGATTGTTCTGGGAATTGTGTAGTTATTTTAAGAGGATATGCTTTAGAGAATAAAGCAGTTGTTTCTGACGCACCACCAAAAAGTAATAGTGTAACATCATTCACCGTATACTCAGACTGTAAACCGTCAGCAAAGTTGTCGTTGGTAGTACCACCTGAACTATTAGTGGTTGCTCTCGTGCTGGCCTCTGTCGGCAGGTGAATGGAAACACAGAGATAAGCATTACCATCCGTAAGGCTGTTGCTGCCGCCACCATCTGTGATGAGATTGTCATCACTTGTACATGCTCCAAATGCTAAAACTGCAAGGGCAAGTACTGAAATCTTAAGTTTTTTCATAATCTAATAATTTTGGTTATTTTTATGTTATTGTTTATGTATCCGTTTCCTTAGTTTTCGACTCCGTTTCCGTTCCTAATGTTTCCGTTTCCGTCTCGTTATGTTTCTGTTTCCTTTTGTTTTCCATTTTTCATCACGACATTGTTTCATCCGTGATTTTTTACAATCTCAATACCTTAATATATAACCAAAATACCTTATCAGATTTCTTCCTACATCATCATCAACTCATCATCCATCATCTTACATCATCTTACATCATCATCTCTTATTTATTTTCAACTCGCAAGCAAAATTGAATTTTTAATTTTTAATTTTTAATTTTTAATTTGAATTTCGGTTCAGAACGAGGCTTCCAAATTCCGTAAATTTTCCGTAGCGATCTGCAGTCCCGCGTCAGA
>JAJPYV010000170.1 GCA_021204735.1 Prevotella sp. | reverse complement strand
CCAACTTTTTACGCCTGCAAGCTTCCTGTGGGCCTTTTTACGGGAAAAAATCCCCCCCCCCTTGGAGTTCTGCGATTTCAACTCGTTGCAAGCTGACATGAGACGTTCTTCCGAACGGCCGGTTATGACAATGTTGGCTCCACTACGGAGGAAGGCCTTGGCTATGGCGAAACCTATGCCGCTCGTGCCGCCTGTAATCAAGGCGGTACGACCTGCTAATAACTCATTCGGAGCAAGTACAGCCACATTGGCCGTGACATGTTCTTTCCTGCTCTCCACCAAGAGGTATTTGATACCTCTCTTGATATAAGATTTTAGTGACATATAACTTTAAACGTTTATACTACTTCTTTGCCCTTATCCTGTTCTTGATTACGCCAATGAAATAATCGGTTTCCTTTCTGCTTAAGCCGATGAAGTAGATGGCTATCAAGGTAAAACAGAATATGCAGAGGCAGGATAGAATGAAATTGGCAAAATCACCACCCACATCTATTCTTACAAGACGTATGAAAGCATAACATAGGCAGAATACTGCAACGCAACGGAGAACGGTCTGGGTGATGAATTCACGAACGGGAAAGTGGTATTTCCTATTCGAATGCCATACGAGTACACCTATAATCACCGCCTTGAAAATGATATTCAGAATGAATACCCATTCTGGCTCGAATCCCCATTTCAAGAAGAAATAGGACGACACGATATTGGTCACGTATAAAAGCGACAAAATGATTTCATAGGTTTTTATATTAGCCTCGGCCAGCACTCCCGTCACCAAAGGATTCCCCCAACAGTCGAAAAGGGAATACAATAAAGTTAGGACAACGAATGCAGCCGTGTGTGGGGGTACATGAACCAGCCAAAGCCCCAAGACGTAATCTATGTTGGCGCATAGGGGCATCAACAGTATCAGGAGGATGAAGAATCCGAACTTTCCGCCTTTTATAATCAAACTGTGCATGTATTGCAGGTTGCCGCCGGAATAGGATTTGGTTATCTGGGGGTTCAGGGCGGTAAGGAAATTGGTAGTGAAGCTGTAAACGGCAGTGTTTACCTGCACTGCCACTCCACGGGCGGCGTTTACCGCAGGCCCGCAAAACAGATTGAGCAACACATTGCTTCCTTGGTCCCTCAATATGACGGCACCGTTACCCCAAAATGCCCAGCCTATCAAACCGAACATCTCCCGGATAAGTTTCTTGTCGACAGTGAACTTGAAATGTGCCTCGCTGAAATGGCGTTGGCAATAGAACCCGTAGGAGAAGCGGATTGATATGGCGACACAGAGTTGCAGTATGGCATAGATTATGAGCTTGTCGAAAGGGAATATGGGCAACAAGAAAACGATGGCAAGTTTCAACGATACTTCCAGTATACTCAGATAGGCGAACGCGGACATCTTCTCATGAGCGATTATCGTGGCGTTATAGGGGATGTTCACCAGATTCACCATAAATGTGACGATGGAGCATTGAAGCACCCAATTGGCTGCATACATCCTTTCTACGGGAATGTTCATCTTCGCATTAAGGAACCATACTCCGACAATTTCCGCAACAATACAAATGAATAACGCCATCGCCACTTGAATCATCACCGATGTGGAGAATACCGTTGACAGCCGCTTCTTGTCGCCTCGTCCCAATTCGAAAGTAATGTACCGGCTGATGGTGATGGACAATGCTCCGGTTATTATATTAAGCATTGTCACGACGCCGCCTACGACGTTGTAGATTCCGTAATCTTCCACCCCAAGGATTCTCAACACGACCCTGCTCGTATAGAGCATTATGGCCATGTTTAGGAACATGCGGAAATAGAGAAGGAGCGTGTTCTTGGCTAGGCGTTTATTGTTGGAGGATGCGACTGGCATTGGAAATGCAACGTCTAATTATCACGTTTCCTATACTTGAGCCGCTTTGAGTCTGCCCTATAGTTATAGATAACGTGAATACAGATTGTTTATTAACGATTGTTGGCTTGTATCCGGGATACAAAAGGTAGCGGATGTGATTATTTATTGCTTTTAGATTATACTATTCCACTGTCTTCCCATTTAATCACTTCACGAGCCAATGTAGCTAGAGAATGTTGTATGTTCTTTTTTATTCCTTTCTCAATGTCTTTAGGTATCAACAAGTTCCCATGATATGGATTCGGTTGGATATCATCACTTTCCTTGCCTTCAATCGGTCTCCTTTCATAGCCAAACTCTCTATTCCTAATATATGATCTAAAGTAACATTTAATCTCCGATAGTTCAATCTTACAATATCCGTATTTAAATTGTCTGTCTTCCGAATGCGGTTTGTGTTGATGATAAAGGGTCTGGATAGAGTCCGGATCGTCATTCCAGTTAATAGACAATTCATCGTAATCGACATTTGAAGAATTCCTTCCATCGAATTGGAATATCCCCGCCAATGCCTGCCCACTGGAGGACACATTGTTCTCCGGATTGGAGACGCCCCTATAAAAATCAAGGGGATAGTCATTTGCATTCATGGTATTCATCCTGAGATATAAGTTTTTTTCATAAACTCGTTAATCCCATTTATGATTTCTGTTACGTAATCTTGATATTTGCTGGGATTCATCTCCTGAAACATATTATAGAAACTCCCCTTATGCGAATCATAGCAGTTAATTCCATAATAATCCTTATCCTTTTCATCGAAAGAAAAGAATAAGCGGATTTTGTCATATACCCACTCAATCTCTATTTCAGATTCGGAGGGCTTTCTGGCATACATTCTGGAAAATGGATATGAAAATAGACATGTGTTGTCGATTGCCGAACGAAAGCATTCCAAGAACACGCTTATTTTCTTGTTTTGATAGACATATTCAGGAAGTTCAGGAAAGGGTTTACTGTGTGCATACTGTGCAGGGGCATGCAACAACGGCGTTTGTTTTGCTGTTGCCATGATATCGACATTATCCTCCTCGTAGCGAGTCTTGATGTCCAACGCTTTCACTATGGTTTCATCGTCATCCTGATATTGTTTGTTGTTTACCATAACGTCACTAATCTTATATATCTATTGGTCCCATGGCATTACTTAATGTCTCCGTAATCATGCGTTGCAGGAATTGGTTGGAATTAGCATGCAATGCTTCAGCCCTTTGAACGACATCCTCCACTTTGACATTACCTTTTGTATAATTTTCATAATCAATCACGAACGCTCGCTCTTCACTACCATTTATATTTACCAATTCGAAATGCGCATGCGTATATAAGTTCTCGTTCGTTTTCTTATACTCGACATTTGTATTAAATGAATTAAATTCATTATCGGCACCTTCTGCCATAATGCCCAAAGCAAGCGGTTCTATCAACTCGTTCCATTTCTTACCTTCTAAGCCAAGTTTGCTCCTTACAATAATATTGGTATATTGTATGCCTACTTTCGTGCAGAATGCAGGTTTATAAATCTCCGCAAGGACGGGAATCACGAGGCAAATACAACTCCTGAAATTTTCCCATCTCTCATATTTGAGCGTTGATATTGAAAGAGTGGACGGAGTCAATGTCACTTTCGAGAACCTGTCTTCCGTTATAAACGTGTATTTCTTGTTCTCCGATTTCTTGATGAACTCGCTAACTTTCCCATCTGGCGTAAAAACGAATTTGTCCTGCCGCTCCATTCCTTCATTATAATTAGGATAACGCCCTCTCAGTCGTTCTTGGAAGTCGACTGGTCGATTAGAATCGATTGTAAGGATTGTAGGGAATCTCAATGTGAACACGACTTCTGCCAAGGGGCTCTTCTGGTACATTACTCTTTTTCCTGCTTGCATAGACTAACATTTAATATTATCATTTCATTAATAATCACTCTATTCCCAACAATGCGCATAATTCTTTGAATGCATCGTTCGTTTTATATTTGGTTGTAAGTAAGGCATGCATCTTATTACGGAAGTCGTCCGAATTATTTGAAACATCAAGGATTTTCTTCGTCGTGTTAGAATGATTGATTAGTATTTCCACAACAGCATCATCATCTAAATATTGAGACTGGAATATCTTTTCAAGCGATTTATTATTTTCCCATAATTGGCCGTACTTCATCAACCAATTACCCATATACTTCAACTTATCTTTAGTGATGTTTGGATTATTAATAAACACATCTCGTATTTCCATGAACACCGGGAAGAGTGATTGTTTGACATCTTCGCATATCTTAATAAACTCTTCGACATTCACTTTAGGCATTTTTATATTCGATTCTCCTTTTGCATAGTCTATCATCAACTCCTTAAAGGCGTCAAAGCAGAATGAAAGTTTACCCCGATGATATATTTTAAAGAGTTCGAAGCTGAAATCGGATTTAGTATTGGCAAGGACAGAGTGCCATTTCTCTTGAGGAACAGTTTGGAGATACTCTGTTGCCAGCCTTAAACAATGCTGTGACAGTTCATTGTCTACCCTTTGTAAATCGACAAATAGTTCTGTGGGGAATGTTTCAATATCATTGAGGCTTATTTCCGCATCCTCATCATTTATTCTACTTAAAAGTTCAATGGACAAACCTAACTCCCTCACAACCATATCATAATTGGATAATATCCGTTTAACATCCATGCGGGATTCCCCATATCTATTAATTGTTAAATCACGGGCAACAGCCACAAATAATTTCCCCGGTTTACATTTTGGCAATTTTAATAATAAATCTCCATAACTTATGTAGTACTCTATCACTTCAGCAACATGCTTCACTATCTCTGTATCGTTCGAATTGAAATATAGTTGTAATGGCACTCTGAAATTCGCTGCTCCTTGAATATCCCATATAGCGATGGCAATCGCAAGAATATCTGGGAAAGACTTGTCGCTTTTATGAACATTTCTCGCTAAGTTTGTAAGTTTCGTAATATCAAAATAATTAATTATTTTGAATGGACGTGTCTCTATTTCTTTGATCCTGTCAATCAACAATTCTCCTTCAACATTTATATTGAACTTATTCTTAAAAAGTATTTTTACCTTATTGACATATTGGGGTGTATCTATTATACCTTTAGTATATGGATAAATCTTCTCACTTCCTATTGTTTTATCCGATAAGTTTGAAATATAGTCATCAAATTTGTTTGCATCTACTACCAAGCCATACTTTGTAAATCTCTCTCGCCGTTGACGTATTAGTGAGAAGTAATCCCTTGGCTCTATTTCTGTATGGAATTGTGAAATATTCTCATCATTGTCATCGCATAGTATTTCTTGTAAGCTGTCCACTCCATTGATGTAGTTCTCAACGTCAAAATCGTCTTTAATGTTATTATGATATAGCGTTAATAAATATTTATAATAGTCACTTTTGTCTTGCATGTGCGACATTAATACTGAATGAAATTCTTTATACTCAGTGACTTTTGAACGCCCTTCTTGCATTTTTCTAAATAACGCTTCCCATATATTCAGGGCGGCAGAGGATTGATCGTCTTTTAAGCTTGCATCAAGTGCAAACGTGGCATTCTCAATATTTACTACATTGCTGATGGAATGGTACAGTATCATCCAATATTTTGAACTCCGCTTAAGGGCTTCAAGTAAATTGCATTTGTTCTCATCCAATTCCCTTGTAATTTCCCGAGTATATACTATATCCATTGCTTTGTCTAAAGGTAATTGGAAATGAAGGGAAGAAATGGATTTAGACATGTTTACATCGTTCTTATACAGATAGGTCAATCCGCCAAGATAGGATGGTTGCAATATCTCCTTTAGAGGGTCTTTCATTATCTCGTTACGGCCAAATATGTATAAAGCTATGTATTTGTCCTCAATCGATTGGTTAGAGATATTCTTTATCGTGACGAATTGGTTTATAAACGAGATTATCTTACGTGGAGTGTGCACTAAAGTAAGCGCGTCATAAATCTGAAGTACACTATTGTCAGGTACTGCATTTCCGCCAAACGCTTTTTCCCACATGTTTTGAAAGTAAAGCATCCATCCGCTCATTATAGGAGGGGGTACACAATATACTACGGAAAAAGTCTTGTTGATGAAATCGTCGGCATAACTTATGGCATTCCCATCTTCCTCGTCAATGGTCCCAAAGATGTTCTCGGTTTGAAAAGCGCTACGTAATTGTTTCCTGTCAAAAGGCACTATGATGCGGATGTTCAAATACTCCTTCTCTGAGAAAAGCGACAAGATAACAGCCCATAACTCCCGCACCTTATCCTTTGGCAGGCGGTCCATATTATCAATTACAATAATCAGGAACTTCTTGGCCTTTTTTAAGTCCGTATCAATGCCAGAGAACCACTCTTTAAACTTATTGCTGGTCGGTTCATTCTCTAATATGGTCTCATACGTGGTGTTCTCTTTTATCTCGTCTTTATAAATTAAAAAGAAATTGGTGAATATTTTCTCAATACTGAGTTTCTCGTTAGAGATTTCCACTTGTCTTTTAGTGGTAATGCAAGTCTTGATGATAGCAACTGCAAAGATTATCAATATTGGAATGACAGAGATTAACATCTTTACCAAGTCGTTCTCAAATAATGAAGCCAGATAATGCAAAAGAGGAATTAATGTTATTGAAATGATAACTGCAATGGTCCCAACTCCGATAGTCGGAACGGTTATTGTATTTGTCCGCTTCTTTTTAGCCATCAGGTCTTGAAGTTTCTTCTCCCAAATATCTCCACTCAGTATTTTCTCATCTTTTACAAGCTTTGTTGTCAGTTCTTCTAAAAGAGTCCTACGTGGCAAGTCTGTTTGGTGTTCCCATGCATCGTATGTAAAGAAATGGCATTTAATTTTCTTCTTTTTATTCTCATTCTTTTTTTCGGGCTCCAACTTCTTCTTTATTATTTCTATAAGGTTTGATTTTCCAGACCCCCATTCTCCTTCAATGCCGATAATATGTAACTTATCTTTGTCAATATCTTTTTTTATATCTGCAGAAATGATATCCGCCAATTTATCGTGGGGATTCCCTTCAAAAAGATCCTCTCCACAAGGCCTATTGCCCAGTATCTCACTTTTGCTGTTTATAGACATAGCACTTTCTTTATTTATAAGTTTTTTGAAAAACGAATTAAGCATTAACGGATATCTTGAGTAAGTGTCCAATTATTAAGTTAGCCATTTTGAAACAGGCTAATAAAATATTAAAAAAATAGTCAATCATTAGCGGTTTGGGTGACTCTAACTTTGTCGGTAATATTTTTATTACTTTTGCGCCATGAAAAAGTTCTTAAAGCTTGCGCTGTCTTATCTGGTCGCTGTCCTATTGGTCCCACTTGCCATTATATGCAAGATCTTCAGGAAATAGCGTGGCTATCAAACGGATTCTTGTATAAGCCCAAAAGCTGTTTGGCGAAATAGTAGAAGAATTGCATGTCATCCACGAAATAACGTTTGAATAACCGTTTCGGCTCTTTCAGGAAGCGATACAGCCATTCCAAACCTAGATTTTGCCATACGGAAGGCGCACGTTTCAATGTACCAGCCTCAAAATCTATAGTGGCACCGAGTGCCATGAACAAATCCACTTCTGGCATAAGGTCACGGTACTTCATAATCCACTTTTCCTGTTTAGGTGCACCCACTCCTACCAACAGCACGTTTGCCCCACTGTCATTCACAATACGTACCAGTTCTTTACAC
>JAJPYV010000358.1 GCA_021204735.1 Prevotella sp. | reverse complement strand
TTGTAGCAGAAAGTATTGTCACAGGAGTCAGTGAAGAAGTCATAAATAAAGTCAACAGTCTTTCTGATGACCTGATTAGAATTTTGAAAGACCTCGGTAAGGACAAGGCGAAATTCAAGGAGTTGGGGATTACTTTCGAGGAAAAGGCATTCTATGACATTCTCGTAGAGGTAAGAAACGAGCATGAATTTGAATATGCCGATGAGCGTTGCATTGAACTTGCCAAAAAGATCAAGTTACTTATAGACGACACATCCGTTTATGCCGACTGGCTGAATAACAACAATCTGAAAAGCGATTTAGCAGTAAAACTTGTTTACCTTATATACAAGGAGGGGTATCCCCCACAATGGAAAGATGAGGTATTTGCAAAGGTATTGGAGCAGGTTGAGAATTACAAAAATAATCAATAACAAAAAATTGGTTCATACATATCCAATCAGAAGCTGCGCAACCACGCCTTCAAATCAAGTTGCATCTCATTGTGATATTTGAAAGAATCACGGTTACCCCAGCCATGACCGCCTGACGGATAGACATGAAGCGTGGCAGGCACGTCGTTGCGGTAAAGCTCTATGTAATAGTTGACACCATTTGCCGGCAACACGGCATGGTCATCATCACTAAGGGCAATGAAAGCACGTGGCGTGACACGAGTAACCTGTAGGTCGTTGCTGTATAAATTCTCCTCCTTTTTCTTCGCTTTCGCACCCAAGAAATTATCGTGAGAGCCAATATGAGTGATGTCAGGATTCATCGTTATCACAGGATAGAACAAGATCTGAAAATCAGGTAACACATCTTTTGCAGCATGCGTGGCGATAGTGGAAGCAAGATGCCCGCCAGCCGAAAATCCCATTATACCCACATCATTGGCATTAATATTCCAATTTGCAGCATTATGGCGAACAAGTTTTATAGCCTCCTCAGCATCAGAGATGGGCACCTCACAGTTACCATGTGGCATACGGTATTTCAACACAATGGCAGCAATGCCCATATTGTTGAAAAGCGCAGCCCAGTCGTAGCCCTCGTTCTCCATTGAGAGATGAGAATAACCACCGCCAGGACAAATCACCACGGCACGCCCCGTCGCCTCCTCCTTGTTGGGGAGATACACCCTGACCTTCGCCGTATCATTCAGGTCAACGCTCTTCACCTTCGGCGCACCAGCCCATAAGTCAATATCAAAATATTTCTGGGCACATGCCGGTGTGAAAAAAGACAATATAGCAGTCATAAACACTAATTTTCCCGCACTCATTTTCATACAAACAAATATTAATTTATTCTTTTTTATAGAAATAATACAAGGTATTTGTGCAAATGTAAGCAATTTTTTTGTAATATTGCAGAAGATTTTGCCTTTATAAGAAAAAAAACAATATTATGGACCTATTAGACAAATTCGAGCATTGCCCTGTATGCGGCAGTTCACATTTCGAGACAAATTCATCAAAGAGTAAAAAATGCGAAAACTGCGATTTCGAGTATTTCATGAATCCTGCGGCAGCTGTGGTTGCATTCATCACAGACACCAAAGGGAACATATTGGTAGAAAAGCGTAAGTTTGCCCCCTCAAAAGGAACACTCGACCTGCCAGGCGGTTTCGTTGACACTTTGGAGACGGCAGAGGAAGCCGTAATCAGAGAAGTGTTAGAGGAGACAGGCCTGAAAGTTACGGGTGTACGTTACCTTTTCAGCATTCCTAACAAGTATTTATATTCCGGTCTTGACATACAGACCCTCGACCTATTCTTTGTTTGTCAAGTAGAGGACATCAGTCATCTGAAAGCCGGTGACGATGCGGCAGACTGTATGTGGGTAGCCCCAGAGGACATTCATCCAGAGCTGTTCGGACTGCGTGCCATCAGACAAGGACTGTATGAATACCTCAAAATGATAGGCAGGGAGTTATAATCATGAAGATAGCGGTTTTCTGTTCCGCCAACACAAACATTGACCCGGATTTCTTTACGCTCACTGAAGAGTTGGGACGTTGGGCAGGAGAGAACGGACATGCGATAGTGTTCGGCGGCTGCAACATGGGACTTATGGAATGCGTGGCGAAGGCAGCGCACAATGCCGGTGGTATGACAATCGGCGTAGTTCCGATGATTATCGAGCGAGGAGGAAGGACAAGCGACTTCACCGATGTAACAATCCCTTGCGACAACCTAAACGACCGAAAAAGTCTTATGATGGACCAGAGCGACGTGTTCGTGGCATTGCCAGGCGGCATAGGAACACTTGACGAAATATTCACCGTTGTGGCATCCGCAACAATAGGTTATCATCATAAGACAATGATATTGTTCAATATCAAAGGTTTCTGGAAGCCTCTTATCTCATTATTAGACGACCTTGGCAAAAAAGGAATGATTAGGGGTGATTGGAGAGAATATATCAAAGTTGCGGAAACAATGGAAGAAGTTATTGCAATGCTGAGTAAAGAATGAAAAAGCCCCTCCCCAACCCTCCCCCTTAGGGAGGGAGAAAGCCTCACGGGGTATAGGGAAATGAAAAATGAAGAATGAAAGTTTTGAAAAATATTAGAAGTGCCATCCGGATTGCTCCGAATGGCACTTACATTAGTTATTAGATTTACGGGAGTTAGTCGATAATTACCGTTGTCCATCCGTGAGGGTCTGGTTCAATGCCATACTGGATGTCACGAAGCTTGTTGTAAAGAGCAGTGCTTACAGGACCTGGTTTGCCATCCTTGCTGAACACATAACTCTTACCAGTCTGAGGGTCATCAATCTTGGAGATAGGACTGATTACGGCAGCCGTTCCGCATGCACCAGCCTCCTCAAAGGTAGAGAGTTCCTCTTCAGGCACCTGACGACGCTCCACTTTCATACCCATATCCTCAGCAAGTTGCATAAGACTCTTGTTGGTGATACTCGGGAGGATACTTGTTGACTTCGGCGTTACGTATGTATTATTCTTGATACCGAAGAAATTAGCGGCACCACACTCATCGATATATTTCTTTTCCCTTGCGTCAAGGTAGAACTCACAAGCATAACCCATATCATGAGCCTGCTTGTTGGCATACAAGGAAGCCGCATAGTTGCCACCCACCTTGTACTTACCAGTACCGAGCGGAGCGGAACGATCGAACTCACGAATAATCACGTAAGGATTTGTTGAGAAGCCACCCTTGAAATACGGACCCACAGGAGTAACGAAGATAAGGAAAACATACTCTGAGGCAGGATGAACACCCACCCTTGCCGTCAAACCAAGAATCAATGGACGGATATAGAGGGTAGCCCCACTCTCGTAAGTAGGAATATAGTCCTGGTTGAGACGTACCACCTTCTTTACCATTTCGCAGAACAACTCGGTAGAAACCTCTGGCATGAGGATACCACGGCATGTACTCTGCAAACGTGCAGCATTTTCATCCATACGGAACACACGAACTTTCCCGTCGGGGCAACGATAAGCTTTAAGACCCTCAAAAGCCTCCTGTCCGTAGTGGAGACACGTAGCAGCCATGTGCATCTTCAAATATTCGTCAGAACAGATTTCTATCTCTCCCCATTTACCGTCACGGTAGTAACAACGCACATTATAGTCGGTTGGCATATACCCGAATGACAGTTCAGACCAGTTAAGATTCTTCATAAATCCAAATTTATTATTCTTTTACCTTGTTAAGTTTTAAAATTAATTAGTTAATGCAAAGGTAGCAACAATATTTTAATTAGCAACCTTTCAACATTTAAAAGTTTGAAATATATATAAAATGACTGACAAATATGACAAAAAAGAATAAAGTTGTTAAAACTTATTTCTCATCAGAAAGTATTTTCCTGATGTCTTCATCAGTCTTTGTCAATTTGTCCTTGCACATCTTAATCAACTCCTGGGCAGTCTTCAACTGCTGGCTCAAACTGTCGATGTCAAGTTCGTTGTTTTCCATTTTCTTGACTATCTCCTCCAACTGCTTTACAGCATCCTCATAACTGATTTCCGTTTGCATATACTTTTATTTTTAATTGTTCATATTAATAATATAGAGAAACAGACAAAATACTAATCCTCCACAACAGACCTTATTGTTCCCTTTTCAAGACGAGTCTCGATTTTGTCACCTTTCCTTAGTTTTGTGGCATCATGCACGGCATAACCATTGTGAAGCGTTATCGAATAACCACGCCTTAAGGTCAATTCAGGGTCAAGAGCCTTGACACGCTGTACAAGTAAGTCAAGGCGGTGATGTTCAGACATCAATTTATTCTTTATAAATTGTGGAACAGACGATGAAATCATGTCAAGGCGGTTGTTGGAGTTTGAGATTTTAATCCTCATGGCAGAAGTCAGTCGGCTTAACAAACCGTCAAGCACAGATTCATTGCGTGTCTTTACCACAGAGAACAGTTCCGGTATTCGTTTCGAGATATTATCAAGACGCATGAGTTCCACAGTCAACCTATTCTTAACCGAATTGACAATACGGTCGCCACAGTCGTCAATACATTTAAGGACAGAAGCAAGATTATCAATGAGAAAAGCCGCAGCAGCAGTAGGAGTCTTAACCCTTGTATGAGACACCATGTCAAGCACCGACTCGTCACGCTCATGCCCGATGCCCGTGATTACAGGCAAAGGGAAGTTAGCCACGTTTTCAGCAAGAGCGAGAGTGTCGAAACCAGAGAGATCACTGGTTGCACCACCTCCACGTATTATGACGACACAATCGAAATCATCCCTTCTCTCATTGATTTGATTCAATATCCCTATAATACTCTCCTCTATTTTCTCCCCCTGCATTATAGCAGGAAACAAGACGGGATAAAACACGAAACCGTATGAATTGTTTTTCAACTGGTCACAGAAATCACCATACCCGGCAGCCGTCGCACTGGATATCACAGCTATGCGCTGTGCGAACATAGGGAAAGGAATTTCCTTGTTAAGGTCGAAAACACCCTCCGCCTTCAACTTATTTATAATCTCCTGCCGTTTGCGCGCCATGTCGCCTAACGTAAAAGTAGGATCGATGTCAGTAACAATCCATGAAAAACCATAGTTCTCATGAAATTGCGCGTAAACGCGAAGCAATACTTTCAAGCCAGAATGCAGACGCTGACCCGTAACCCGTTCAAAATGAAAGCGGACCGAGGGCCATGCACTTTTCCAGCATTTGGCAGAAGCCTTTGCTATCGGAGTGTTAGAACCTTCTTTCTTCTCAACAAGTTCCATGTAACAATTGCCAGAGTTCTCACGAAGCTCTGACAACTCAGCCTCAACCCAATACTCATCAGGAAAAGAGCTTGAGATAACCTCCTTGACAAGGCAATTAAGTTCACATAATGTTAAATGAGTGGTTGGCATGATTATTCACATTATTATCTTCCCTTTTTCTCCGACATATACGCTTTCCAGAAGTCAGGTATTCCATAACCATAGATATTATCAGGAGTCAGGATATTATCAGAACTATTTACCACTATATCTATAATCTCCTTAGCCGTTTTGCCACGGAGAGCTTGCCAGAGACAGGCAACAAGTCCTGTGATCACAGGTGTGGAGAAAGAAGTTCCCACATCCTTGATTATAGTTCCACGCCCCGTGATAACAGCCGTAGGACTGCCCAACGCCATCACATCAGGCTTTACACGACCATCAGCAGTAGGTCCGATACTACTGAAAGCAGCGTTACGCCTATTAGGACTTACTGCACCCACAGTAATTATATTATCAGCATCAGCAGGTACGTTGATTTTCTTCCAAGAAGACATACCATCGTTACCGGCACTGTTCACAAGAATAATTCCTTTATCAGCGAGCATTGAAGCAGTATGAGAAATCATTGAACTATTGCCGTCCAACTGTGAATATATATAGTCGGTGGAATGGTCATCAAAGGCATGAAAACCCAACGAACTGTTTATGACATCCACCCCCACACTATCAGCAAACTCCACAGCAGCAGCCCAGTAATCCTCCTCCGCTAAGCTTTCCGACTCGCCATCCTCACAACGAATCAGCCAATAAGTAGCATCCGGGGCAGTACCCACAAACCTGTTAGGCACGTTGGCTGCCAATACCGAGAGAACCTTAGTGCCATGTTCCATCTCCTTGTAAATGGTTTCAGAGCGGGGCACCACGAAATCAGCAGTTCCTGCCACCTTGATTGTCTGAAAACAAGGAATCACGTCAGCGTTCATAAACCCGCCATCGAGTACGGCAATGGTCATACCCTTGCCGGTATATCCATAGTTATGCAGTTTTACACCGTCAAGCATCTCCACCTGGTCGATAGTAACCCCATAATGGTTTTGTGAAATAGTGTCCCAGCGGTTGAACTCAGTATGATATTGCAATCTTGGACGAGACTTTACAATAGAGTCGGGAGATGTCCAAACCTTGTTAACCCCACTGACAAAGTCGAAGGCAGCAACCTTCTTTATCAAGTCAGTTTTATGACACCTCACAAGCAGAGTGTTGTTCCACTTACTCTTGCTCACCACCTCCACGCCAACAGCAGCTATCTCTTGTATATATTCAGGATTTATGGGAAGGTCGGTAGAATCAAGTTCGATATTCTGTCTTTCGCGACGTTCCAATGCCTTTGCCGACAAAAAGTCCTGTGGTTGACTTAAGTTAAAGGGAGTAGCATGCTTGTCGGTCAACTTAACTCGATACATGTAAGTCTTGCCTCCTGGATACTTAACCTTTTTTGCTTCATCCGCATCACGGGAAAAAGAAAAAAGCGCAACACAAAGAAAGAGAAGAATAAACAAGAACCTGTTCATTTTACTATGATATTTTTCATAAAGTGCAAAGATACTTTTTTTAAATGTAATCACAAAATGAAAAAATTCTTTTATTCAACATGATTTCTTGTTTTGGATAAAAAGCAGTAAATTTGTACACCCTAATATTTAAAGATATGACTAAAAATAAGAAAATCATCCTGTCATGGCTGTTTGCCATAGTCATGACCCTACCTTGCAACGCCCAGACAAACGACGGAAGTATTTCACAAGATATGCTCCGTGAAATCCAAGAGGCACAGAAAACAACAGTTGTGGGAAAAGCCCTGTTCAATGCAATGGCCGCAAACGGAATTGAGAAACTTGCCGTCAACCATGCCAACAGTAGTGAGATTGACACTTATTTCAGTGTTGAGACTAAACCACAAAGCATCACCGACCAGAAGCATAGCGGCAGGTGCTGGATGTTCAGTGGACTGAACGTATTGCGTTCTGACTTTGCCAAGCGTACGGACAGTCTGGCGGTAGAACTGTCACAAGACTATCTTTTCTTCTATGACCAACTTGAGAAGTCAAACCTCTTTCTGCAGGGAGTGATAGATTGTGCAGACAAACCGATGGACGATGTGCGGGTAAGTTTTTTCTTCAAGAGTCCTTTGAATGATGGTGGTACGTTCTGTGGCGTTTCCGACTTAGTTGACAAATACGGTCTCGTACCGAAAGACGTTATGCCAGAGACATATTCGAGTGACAACACAGCAAAGGCGACAAATCTTATAAAGTCAAAGTTGCGTGAATTTGGACTGCAATTGCGTGATATGGTTAACGCTGGCAGCACACAAGCAGAAATAAGGTCAGAAAAGACGAAAATGCTTTCAGAAATATACAAGATGCTGACACTCACACTCGGCACACCTCCAACAGAGTTCACATACGCCTTCAAGAACAAGGAAGGGCGCACTATCACACAGCGAAAGAGTTACACGCCTATGACATTCGCAAAAGAAATATTGAACAACAAAACATTGACAGGCTCTTTCATAATGATTATGAACGACCCACGAAGAGAATATTACAAGACTTACGAAGTGGAATTTGACCGCCATACCTACGATGGGACAAATTGGAAATACCTCAACCTACCGATGGAGGACATCAGCAAACTTGCCATTGAAGTATTGAAAGACGGACACAAATTGTACAGTTCATACGATGTAGGTAAGTTTTTGGACAGCGACCGTGGTTATTGCGACATAAACAACTATGATTACGATAGTCTCTTCGACACCACATTCGGAATGAACAAGGCACAACGTATAATGACATTCGATAGTGGCAGCACACACGCCATGACACTTACGGCAGTAGACCTTGACGCAAACGGAAGTCCTATCAAATGGAAAGTAGAAAACAGTTGGGGAGCCGACAGTGGTCACAAAGGTTACTTGATAATGACAAACGAGTGGTTCAACGAATATATGTTCCGCCTTGTGGTTGACAAGAGCTACGTTTCAAAGTCGATGTTGAAACAGTATGACCAGGAGCCAATCATGGTGATGCCTGAAGACCCACTATTCTTGTTTGACGATTAAGATACATAAAATTTCTTCTTACAATTATCAAATACACATTATTATATAATATATATCATATATATTGATTTTTAAGGGGTGTTTTTTACGATGAGAGCACCCCTTTATTACATTTGTAATAAAAAACTATTTAAACGAAAATAATTTTTTATTAATGCTTTTTGTTTATTGATATAAATTTTATATATTTGTAGCTCAAATGTGGTTTTTATGGCGTTAGTTATTGTTTCGATATTATTAATCGGATACGTCCTTATTGCCACAGGCTATCTGACACGAGTTAACCGAGCTGCAGTCGCTATGTTTGTAGGGACTGTAGGTTGGGTATTATACATTTGTTATGGCACGGACTTCGTGATGAGTCAGCATCCACATGAATACATGGATTTTCTTTCTGGCACACTTCCATCAAGTATCGTGGTAAAACAATTCATAGCACAGAACATCTTCCTGAAATACGTCGGTAAGGGTGCAGAGATAGTTTTTTTCCTTCTCGCAACAATGACTATCGTGGAGATATTGAGCAACAACGGTTGTTTTGATTTCATAACAGGTTGGATAAGGACACGCAACAGTCACAGAATGCTATGGATGATGGCACTCATTACATTTGTGATTTCTGCGAATTTGGACAACCTCACCACTACTACTATGATGCTCGTCATAATGCACAAGATATTGCCAAACCGCCGTCAGCGGATTATTTACGGTTGTACAATAGTATTGGCGGCAAACTGTGGTGGAGCTTTGACCGTGATCGGCGACCCTATCGGTTTGGTATTGTGGAACAATGGAGCAGTGGAGGCAACCAATTTCTCCGCATCGATGGCCATACCATGTCTTGTGGCATGTGGAATACCGATTTTATGGTTAGGGCGTTCCCTTCCGGAACACATTGACATACAGAGCATGGTGATGCCATATAGAGGAGACAACACCAACCTGAATTTATGGCAACGTTTCATGATGCTTATCGTGGGAATAGGAGGACTTTGGTTTATCCCTACCTTCCATAACATCACTAAACTCAGTCCATTCCTCGGTGCACTGTGTGTATTGTCGATATTATGGATAGTAAACGAGATATTCAACAGGAAACTGATGAATGCCGACCAGATGACACAGCGCCAGATACCACACGTACTCCAGTACGGGGTAATCCAGTTGATGTTGTTTGTAATGGGCATAATACTCGCAATGGGTGTGGTGCGAGAGACGGGGATGATATCATACGTGACACAGGCATACACTAACCAAATCCACAACATCTGTGTTATAGGGATTATAACGGGTTGTATCAGTAGTGTGCTCGACACGTTCGCAACATTTATGAGTGTATTCTCACTTTATCCTTTAGTTGACATCGGACAGGTAGCGACACTGTCACACCCCGAATACATGGCATCGTTCACTACAAACGGACTATTCTGGAAGATAATAGCCTACAGTTCGGCAATGGGTGGAAACATACTGCTGTTAGGTTCCATCAGCGGACTTGCCTTAATAAAGATGGAGCGCATCCACGTATGGTGGTATTTCAAGAACGTGGGTGTTGTGGCAATGTTATCATGGCTGCTCGGTCTGTTGTTAATGTGGCTTATGAATTAGTATTATTAATCATTATAAAACTGTAATTATGACTAAGGTTAAGACTATTGGAATTATGACATCAGGAGGAGATGCTCCTGGTATGAATGCCGCAATCCGTGCCGTGACACGCGCCGGAATATGCAAGGGTTTTAAGATCAAGGGTATCTACCGTGGTTACGACGGTTTGATTAATAACGAGGTTACTGATTTCACGACAGAAAATGTCAGTGGTATCATAATGTCGGGAGGAACGATTTTGAAAACCGCACGCAGCATGGAGTTCAAAACACCGGAAGGACGTAAGAAAGCTTACGACAATTTAGTAAAGAACAAGATTGACGTACTTGTCGTTATCGGTGGTAACGGTTCACTTACAGGAGCCATGACATTGGCTCAAGAGCATGATGTATGGTGTATAGGACTTCCTGGAACGGTAGACAACGATTTGTACGGAACAGACTCCACAATCGGTTATGACACCACATTAAACACAATCGTAGAGTGCGTAGACCGTATACGTGATACCGCATCCAGTCATGAGCGCATTTTCTTTATTGAGGTTATGGGACGTGACGCCGGTTTCTTAGCACAGAACAGTGCAATCGCATCAGGAGCAGAGGCAGCTATTATACCAGAGGACTCAACGGATGTTGACCAGTTGGCAAACTTCATGCAGCGTGGTATCCGTAAGAGTAAGAAAAGTTGTATAGTGATTGTATCGGAAAGTCCGAAATGCGGTGCTCTCTACTATGCAGACCGTGTAAAGAAAGAGTTCACTGACTTTGATGTGCGTGTATCAATCCTCGGTCACCTGCAGCGTGGAGGAAGACCATCAGCACACGACCGTATTTTAGCAAGTAGGACCGGAGTAGGTGCAATAGACGCCATTTTGCAAGGTCAGCGCAACGTGATGGTTGGAGTACGCAACAATGAAGTTGTATATGTACCTTTAGTAGAAGCAATTCGCTCAGACAAACCGTTTGACAAAAAACTCATCACGGTATTGGAAGAATTAAGTATTTAATTAATACAAAGCAAGTGTTAAATAACCTTAATCAAATAGCAAACTTATGTAAATAAAGGCATAAAACGTCAATATTTTTTGACAATTGTTTTTTAATTAAAAACTATTTGCTATATTTGCGTTTTGAAAAGACACAATATCAAACGAAATAATATTTTATGAAACAAATTAAAGGACATATCTCCCAGATTGTCGGTCCTGTAATTGACGTCTTTTTCGAGTCAAACGGAAAAGAGCAGGAAGCAGTATTGCCCAAGATTCACGATGCTCTGAAGATTATCCGTGCTGACGGTCGCGAACTCATTATTGAGGTTCAGCAGCACATCGGTGAGGATACAGTAAGGTGCGTGGCAATGGACAACACCGACGGTTTGCAGCGTGGCCTGGAAGTCATTTCCACAGGTTCTCCGATCCTTATGCCTGCGGGTGAGCAGATTAAAGGACGTATGATGAATGTCATCGGGCAACCGATTGACGGTATGAAGCCTTTGAACATGGAGGGTGCCTATCCTATCCATAGGGAAGCTCCTAAATTCGATGAGTTGTCTACACACAAAGAGATGCTCGCAACGGGTATCAAGGTGATAGACTTGCTTGAGCCTTACATGAAAGGTGGTAAGATTGGATTGTTCGGTGGTGCCGGTGTAGGTAAGACAGTGTTGATTATGGAATTGATCAACAACATTGCCAAAGGGCACAACGGATATTCCGTATTTGCAGGTGTTGGTGAGCGTACACGTGAGGGTAACGACTTGATCAGGGATATGCTCGAGTCAGGTGTTATCCGTTATGGTGAAAAGTTCAGGAAAGCAATGGATGAGGGCAAATGGGACTTGTCTCTCATTGACCCAGAGGAATTGAAGAAATCACAGGCAACACTTGTCTACGGTCAGATGAATGAGCCGCCAGGAGCACGTGCTTCTGTTGCGCTTTCCGGTTTGACGGTAGCAGAAGAGTTCCGTGATCATGGAGGTAAGGACGGTGAGGCTACTGATATCATGTTCTTCATTGACAATATCTTCCGTTTCACGCAGGCTGGTTCAGAGGTATCCGCACTTCTCGGTCGTATGCCATCAGCCGTAGGTTATCAGCCAACATTGGCAAGTGAGATGGGTACAATGCAGGAGCGTATCACCTCAACGAAGAATGGTAGTATTACTTCTGTACAGGCAGTGTACGTACCGGCAGATGACTTGACCGACCCTGCTCCAGCAACGACATTTACTCACCTTGACGCTACGACAGAGTTGAGCAGAAAGATTGCAGAGCTTGGTATTTATCCAGCCGTTGACCCATTAGGCAGTACATCACGTATTCTTGACCCACTGATTGTAGGAAAAGAGCATTATGATTGCGCCCAGAGAGTGAAAGAGATATTGCAGCATTACAAGGAGTTGCAGGATATCATTGCCATTTTGGGTATGGATGAGCTTTCTGATGAGGATAAGTTGACCGTAAACAGGGCACGCCGTGTACAGCGTTTCCTCTCCCAGCCGTTTACAGTTGCAGAGCAATTTACGGGTCTTAGAGGAGTGATGGTTCCTATTGAGGATACGATTAAAGGTTTCAACGCCATATTGGATGGTGAGGTAGATGACCTGCCGGAACAGGCATTCCTGAATGTCGGTACGATAGAGGATGCTATCGCTAAGGGTAAGAAACTGCTTGAAGCTGCTAAAGGAAATTAAAATATAGCGATATGAGCCTGAAACTGAAAATAGTTTCCCCAGAGAAAATAGAGTTTACTGGTGAGGTGGATAGTGTTCTCGTTCCTGGTACAATGGGAAGTTTCGAGATACTCAATGACCATGCTCCAATAATCTCATCGCTCCAGACGGGAATTGTTGAGTACTCTACTAAATCAGACGGTAAAAGACAACTAAATATTACTGGCGGCTTTATAGCTGTACATAAGAATGAAGTTAGTCTTTGTGTTGAAGTAAAGTAAAAAATGGGATGGACGAAACACTGGTAAAACAAATATCGGAAAAATATTACAAGTATAGTATTCGTATTATTGTCGGTATTGCTTTATTATCATTGTTGATTGTAAGTGTAAGATTTTCAATAAACACATTTGCCATACCTTTGGTAATCAGTGTTTTGTTTTCTATCCTTTCAAGTTGGGGTTATGGTGCAGCATGGAAAAGTGTCGCAAAGTCGTCACCGAAAAATCTCACCAAGTTATACCTCGCTTCTTCGATATTCCGCTTGCTTCTTGCAGGCATTGTGGTGATAATATATTGCCTCATCAACAGAGGAGAAAAAGAAGTGATACTTGAATTTATATTTATCTTTTGCACATATTACGTGGCTCTATTGATATTTGATTGTATATATTTTGCTAAAGTCGAAAAACATACTGGAAAATAGTCTATGTTAATAAGAAATGTAAAACATTTGCTGTGCGTGCTGTTCCTGCTGTTGTGTGCTGTTCCTATGATGGCGCAAAGCGAGGGTGAGGAAGCAACTGAAGAAGGCAGTTCCTCAATCGACGTGAAAGAGATATTGTGGGGGCACATAAAGGATTCGTATGAGTGGCATGTCACCCAAATAGGTGAGACACCTGTCGTGATACCTTTACCCATAATAGTCAAGAGTTCGACGGGTTGGCACGTATTCAGCAGTAGTATGTTTTCTGAGGAAAAGGATGCTAACGGAAATCGTCCAGGACCTTACGACTTGTACATTATGGGAAGTGGTGACAATGAGAACAAGATTTGCGAGAAAGTGGGTGATGAATATAAGCTCCCTCTTGACTTTTCGATAACAAAGACCGTAATGGTGCTGTTCATCGATGCGATACTTCTCTTGCTTTGTATTCTCATACCTGCCCATTGGTGCAAGAAACACAAGGTTGACGACCCGGCACCGAAGGGATTTGTAGGATTCATACACATGTTTGTGATGTATATCTATGATGATATCATCAAGAGTACGTTGGGAAAGGAAGCAGACAAATATGCCCCTTATCTGCTAACGTGTTTCTTCTTTATCTTCATAGCCAACATAATGGGTGTGATACCGTTCCCTCCTGGCGGTGGTAACCTTACCGGAAACATCGCATGTACGTTCTTCTTGGCACTCTGTACATTCCTGATTACGAACTTAACAGGAACGAAAGAGTATTGGAAAGATATCTTCTGGCCAGAGGTACCGACATGGCTTAAGGCATACCCGATAGCGTTGATGCCTGTAATCGAGCTCTTCGGTATATTCACAAAGCCGTTCGCATTGATGATCCGTCTCTTCGCCAACATGATGGCAGGTCACGCGATAGCATTATCATTCGCATGTATAATTTTCATAATGTGGACGCTGAACGCCTTTGCAGGCGTGTCGATGACAATTGTCAGTGTGGCAATGAGTATCTTCATGATGCTTCTTGAAATCTTGGTCTGCTTCATCCAGGCATTGGTATTCACCATGCTTAGCACTGTATTCATCTCATTGGCTCACATTAAGCATGAGCATGTTGAGGCAGAAGCATAAATATCAGAATTATAAAAATAAAAATATTAATAACTTAAAAAAATTACAACTATGTTATCATTGTTATCATTATTATTAGCAGCAGAAGGAGTTGCAAAAATGGGTGCCGCAATCGGCGCAGGTTTAGCCGCAATTGGTGCAGGTATCGGTATCGGTAGGATTGGTGGTTCAGCAATGGACGCTATGGCTCGTCAGCCAGAGAAAATGGGAGACCTCCGTTCAAACATGATTATCGCTGCTGCTCTTGTTGAAGGTGTTGCTCTTTTCGGTGTCATCATCGCAGTATTGGCAATAGTACTTTAAAGTAAAAAGCATGAAGTGCGTGAAAGTCACGCACTGAATACCATTAATTAAAACGACAGTATATGGATTTATTTAGTCCTGCTTTTGGCTTACTCTTCTGGATGACGGTAGTCTTCGTAGTAGTATTTGTCATTCTATGGAAGTGGGGATTTCCTGTTATCGTAAATATGGTGAACAACAGGAAGACTTACATAGATGATAGTCTGCGCAAGGCTCACGAGGCAAATGAGAGATTAGCCAATATACAGAAAGAAGGTGAATCCATCCTGCAAGAAGCTCGCGACAAACAAGCAGTGATTCTTAAAGAAGCAGCCGCTACTCGTGATGCCATAGTAGCAAAAGCCCAGGAAAAGGCACGTGAAGAAGGCAACCGGATGCTCAACGAAGCCAAGGCAGAGATTGAGAATCAAAAGAAGGCAGCCATCAGTGATATCCGCAAGCAAGTAGCTACGCTCAGTGTGATGATTTCCGAGAAGATTCTTCGTGAGAAACTAAATACTGACAAGACGCAGATGGATTATATTGACCGTATGCTGGATGAAGTTTCTTCTTCAAATAATAAATAATAATAGTTATGGATTTAGGATTAATATCGGTAAGGTACGCCCGTGCGCTACTAAAAGCGAGCATAGAGACGAAGATGTCGGATAAGGTATATCATGACATGCAAGTGTTGTGCGAGAGCTATCTGAAAGTTCCCGAACTCAGGTTTACCATAGATAATCCCATGCTTTCTAAGGACAAGAAGGAGGATTTGTTCATTACCGCTTGCGGTAGTTCTCCCTGTGAACTTACGAAGACTTTCATCAAGCTCATCTTGAAGGAGGATCGTGAGAGTATGATGCAATTCATGGCAAATTCATTTATTACCCTTTACAGGAAAAAGAATAACTTAATCCGTGCAACACTTATGACTGCTACGACAGTTTCGCCCGTAACGGAGAAAAAAATACGGCAGTTGGTGGAAAGTATGACAAAGGGACATGTTGAGTTTGAGACTGAGGTGAAACCTGAAATAATAGGAGGATTTATCCTTGAGTATGATACATATAGGATGGATTTAAGCGTTAAGACCCAACTCAATACCGTTTTGTCTCAGCTAAAGTAATAATTTAAGATAAAAATTATGTCAGATAAAATAAAACCAAGCGAAGTATCTCAAGTTCTCCTTGAGCAATTGAAAGGGATCACCGAGAACGCCGATTTCGATGAAGTCGGTACTGTACTTGAGGTAAGTGATGGTGTAGCACGTATCTACGGTCTGCGCAATGCCGAAGCCAACGAACTTTTGGAGTTTGAGAATGGCACGATGGCAATCGTCATGAACCTTGAGGAGGACAATGTCGGTTGTGTGCTTTTGGGAGAAACGTCAGGCATCAAGGAAGGTATGAGCGTTAAGCGTACAAAGCGTATTTCAAGTATCAAGGTAAATGACAATATGCTTGGACGTGTAATCAACCCTATTGGACAGGCTATTGACGGAAAGGGAGATATAGATTTAACAGATTCATTTGAAATGCCGTTGGACCGCAAGGCACCAGGTGTTATCTTCCGTCAGCCGGTAAAGGAACCGTTACAGACGGGTCTGAAGGCTGTTGACTCCATGATACCTATTGGTCGTGGACAGCGTGAGCTTATAATCGGTGACCGTCAGACAGGTAAGACTGCCATTGCTGTGGACACCATTATCAACCAGAAGAGTTTTTATGAGGCAGGCAAGCCCGTTTACTGTATCTATGTCGCCATAGGTCAGAAAGCATCCACCGTAGCTACATTGGTAGCTACTTTGAAAGAGCATGGTGCAATGCCTTACACTATTATCGTTGCTGCTACAGCTGCCGATCCAGCTGCCATGCAGTATTATGCACCATTTGCAGGAGCTGCTATCGGAGAGTATTTCCGCGACCGTGGCGAATCAGCACTTGTTGTATATGACGACTTGTCAAAGCAGGCTGTTGCATATCGTGAAGTATCACTGATTCTCCGTCGTCCTTCTGGACGTGAGGCATATCCAGGTGATGTGTTCTACCTCCACAGCCGTCTGTTGGAGCGTGCTGCAAGAATCAACGACCAGCAGGAAGTAGCAGAGAACATGAACGACCTTCCAGAATGTATGAAAGGTCATGTTAAGGGTGGTGGTTCACTCACAGCATTGCCAATCATTGAGACACAGGCTGGTGACGTTTCCGCATATATTCCTACGAATGTGATTTCAATTACCGATGGTCAGATTTACCTTGAGTCAGACTTATTCAATCAAGGTTTCCGTCCTGCTATCAACGTAGGTATATCAGTAAGTCGTGTGGGTGGTTCTGCACAAATAAAGAGTATGAAGAAAGTTGCCGGTACTTTGAAGATTGACCAAGCACAGTATCGTGAGCTTGAATCATTCTCAAAGTTCTCAAGTGATATGGATGCCGTAACAGCAATGACTCTTGACCGTGGGCGTAAGAACAACCAGCTACTTATCCAGCCACAATACTCACCTATGCCAGTAGGCGAGCAGATAGCAATATTATATTGTGGAACACACGGCTTAATGCACGATGTGCCAGTAGACAAGGTACGTGAATGTCAGAATACATTCTTGGACAAGATGCGTTCTACACATGCAGAGGCTTTAGAAACTTTAGCTGCTGGTAAGATAGACGACTCTATTACAAAAGTCATCGAATCTACAATGGCAGATATTGCAGGTCAGTATAAAAAAGAATAACGTATGCCATCACTCAAGGAGATAAAAAACCGAATATCGTCTGTAAATAGCACTCGTAAAATTACGAGTGCCATGAAGATGGTTGCATCATCAAAGCTCCATCATGCACAGGTAATGATTGAGAATATGCTTCCGTATGAGACAATGCTTGAACATATTCTTAAGATTTTCATCGCATCAGAAGCTGATGCAACGACGGTGTTCAGTACGGAACGCCCTGTGAAGCGTATCGCCTTGATTGTATACTCATCAAACAGTAGCTTGTGCGGAGGTTTTAACTCCAATGTCATTAAGATGATGCAACAGGCTGTTAATGAATATAGTCATCTCGGTAAGGATAATATCATTATTTATCCCATAGGGCGCAAAGTCGCAGAGAAAGTGGCAAAACTTGGTTTAAAATCTGGAGGCAATTTCTCTGCAATTGCAGACAAGCCTAATGTACAATCGTGTATTGAATTAGCAAGTGAGATTGGAGCAAAATTCGCTAACGGTGAGATAGACCGCGTGGAGATGATATATCATCATTTCAAGAGTGCCGGTTCTCAAATACTCACGCGTAAAACATTCTTGCCGATAGACTTGACTACTGAACTTGAAGCTGATCGTGAACGTGACTTGACTTCGATAATAGCAACGAAAAAATCACAGGAATATCTTAAGAAAAGAGGTGATACAGGAAAGCGCACTGAACAAGAGGAGGCAAAACCGCTTAACGATAATTTCATTGTTGAGCCAGACATGGAAAGCATTCTTTCTGTGCTTATTCCTAAGTTATCACACCTGATGATTTATACCGCATTATTAGACAGCAATGCAAGCGAACATGCCGCACGTATGGTTGCCATGCAAACAGCTACGGATAATGCAGATGAGTTACTTCGTGATCTTAACTTGCAATATAACAAGAGTCGTCAACAGGCAATTACCAACGAACTTCTTGATATTGTTGGTGGTACTGTTAACAATTGACGTTATACAAAGTTTATGTATAAAAGAGTTCCCAAAAGTTTTAGCTTTTGGGAACTCTTTTTATATTCATGTGCTATCTTTTATTTATCTTAGACCATGTATCTTTAAGTCCTACTGTCTTGTTGTAAACAAGTTTATCTGGAGTTGTATCCAAATCAGGCATAAAATAACCAATTCTTTGGAACTGCAAGTATTCGCCTGGTTTCTTGTTTGCAGCATATTCCTCAACAAAACAATTATCCAAAACCTTGTAAGAATCAGGATTAAGCAATTCCCTAAAATCACATTTCTCAGCAGAAGGATTTTCCACATTGAACAACCTGTCATAAATGCGAACCTCTGCTTTCCGGCAATGGTCAATGCTAACCCAATGCAAAGTACCCTTTACCTTTCGGTTTGCCCCTTCCATACCACTTTTGCTTGTCGGATCATACTCCGCCTGTATCTCTGTTATATTGCCATCAGCATCTTTGGTACAGCTAATACATTTCACAATATAAGCATTTTTCAACCGTACTTCAGCCCCTGGTGTCATGCGGAAGAATTTTTTAGGTGCATTCTCCATGAAATCCTCACGTTCCATCCACAAATTCTTACTGAAAGTGATAGTGTGAGTTCCGTCAGCCTCATTTTCAGGATTGTTCACCGCCTCCATATCTTCTGTCAGTCCATCAGGATAATTTGTAATGACAAGTTTTACAGGATTAATTACCGCTGAAACCCTAATAGCACGCCTGTTGAGGTCATCCCTTACAGCAGCTTCAAGTAACGACATGTCGTTAAGGGCATCAAATTTCGTGTAACCAATGCTCTTTATGAAATTTCTTATACTCTCAGGAGAATAACCTCTGCGGCGCATTCCACAAAGAGTAGGCATACGAGGGTCGTCCCAACCACTCACAAGATTCTCCTGAACAAGAGCAAGGAGCTTGCGTTTGCTCATCACCGTATATGTAAGATTCAAGCGGTTGAACTCTATCTGGCGAGGACGGAAGTCATTTATATTATCACCCTCTCCATTCATTATCTTCAAATCATCTATAAAAGCATCATAAAGAGGATGATGAGGCACAAATTCCAAAGTACATATTGAGTGAGTAACACCCTCAAAATAATCACTTTGTCCATGTGCAAAATCATACATCGGATATGCGTTCCACTTTGTTCCCGTACGGTGATGCGGTGTATGGATTATACGGTAGATTATCGGGTCACGGAAATGCATGTTCGGGTTTGCCATATCGAGTTTGGCACGTAATACCATAGAACCCTCCACAGCTTCAGGAGTATTCATCCTATAGAACAACTCAAGGTTCTCCTCTATTGGTCTGTCACGGTATGGTGAAGGTGTTCCAGCCTGCGTAGGCGTACCTTTCTGTTCGGCAATCTGCTCACTTGTCTGTTCATCGATATATGCCTTTCCCTGCTTAATCATCCACACAGCAAAGTCCCATAACTGTTGGAAATAATCGGAGGCATAATAAACATTGCCCCAATGGAAACCGAGCCAACTGATATCATAAAGAATGGAATCAACATACTCTGTGTTTTCCTTACTTGGGTTTGTGTCATCAAAACGGAGATTACAAACACCACCATATTGCTCAGCAACTCCAAAGTCAATGCAAATCGCCTTTGCATGACCAATATGAAGATAACCGTTTGGCTCTGGCGGAAAACGTGTTTGAATCCTTTTCGCATTCTTTCCTTCAGCAAGGTCGTTCTCAACTATCTGCTCAACAAAACTGAGACTTTTCTTCTCATCGCTCCTTTTTTCCTCGTTGTTTACCATATACGTAATGATGTTTTATTGCCACAAAGATACATATAATTTATATTAAAGGCAAAGCAAATACGCTTTTTCTAATTATTTTGTTTTCAGAATGCTCTTTTTAATAACATATTGAAAACTTTTTAATATATTTTCTTGCATATTGCTATTATAATAATTATTATTACAACGAAATGTCATTTAATATCCCGCTCATTCAATGCGGCAGCATAATTTGCGGCATTTTTCAAATGTTCTTCGTATGTTTGTGCAAAATTATGAGTACCACTGAAATCTTCTTTAGCACACATATAGAGGTAATCATGATGCACATAGTTGAGCACGGCATCAATACCCGCCACTGATGGTATGCGTATCGGTCCAGGTGGCAATCCTTCATACTTATAAGTATTGTAAGGACTGTCTATTTTAAGCATATTGTGATATATTCGTTGAATACTGAAATCATTAAGCGCAAACTTTATTGTAGGGTCAGCCTGTAATGGCATATCAGCTTTCAACCGGTTATAATACATTCCCGCAATCATCGGCTTTTCCTCATTGTTTGTTGTCTCTTCGTCAACAATACTTGCTAATGTCATCACCTCTACTTCTGTAAGTTCCATTTCAGATGCTTTCTTCTTACGTTCAGCATTCCAAAACTTATCATTCTCACTTTCCATTTTCTCAAGGAATTTGTCCAATGGAATGTTCCAATAAACCTCGTAAGTATTCGGAATAAACAAACACAACATTGTTTCAGGAGTATAACCATACTTAGCACATTTGACAGAGTCTGTAATCGCATCATAAAGCTCAAGACTGTCAAGCATCAGTTTTTTAGACAATACCTCTGCCAACTTATCTGCCGTCCTCACACTCGGTATTGTCAAGGACACAGGTGATTGTGTGCCGCTTTTCAACTTTCTGAAAACGGTAAACGCACCATTATTCTTATCAATCTCATATCTACCTGTACGTATCTTGTCACCATACGACCCATGCCTTGCAATAGTCTTAAAACCTGTCATACCATGTTGAGTAGCGATAGGTTCGAGTTTAGCATATACGGAATCTATATTATCATCAGCATCAATATATACATATTGGTTCTCACCGACGGAAAGCATTGCAGAGAAAAAATAATAGTAGCACAAGCCTATAATAATAATCAGTGCTACCACTGCCGCAAATATGAATTTCTTTGAAGTAATCATATTTATGTCTTTTTGTTGATTTATGACTTATATTCACACATTTTGGCTGCAAAGTTACAAAATGTAAGTTAGGAAACAAAGAAAGGATAATGTCTTGTAACGTTAATTTACTGAAAAGTAGATAAAACTTGATTATATAATTTCGAAATCAATTGACAAGAAGTATAAATCCAACATTTTATTAAATGCAAATGAAAATAATTCGGATTTTATGTGTAAGTTTGTAATCATGTTCCATAGATTTATTGACTTTCATCAGAGAAACTCCCGCTCCAGAAATGTACAAGCAAGTTTGCAGTGCATTTGGCCTAACAAAATAGTACTTCTTACTATTGCTGTTTTCATATCATTAAACAGTATGGCGCAGTATAAGCGTTATCATGGCGACGGTATTGACGGTGTTTTACAATACGTTCCAATAGCTTCCGTATATATTTTAAAAGGTGCCGGTGTAAACTCTCAAAGTTCATGGAAACGCATGATTGTAAATACTGCAACTTCATTCGCTATAGATGTCGGAGTAACGTATGCGCTTAAATACAGTATTCATTCAATGCGACCAGATGGTACTGACAACCATTCTTTCCCATCAGGCCATACATCAATGGCTTTCTGTGGAGCCACAATACTGCACAAAGAATTCGGCAAGAAAAGTCCTTGGATAAGTGTTGCAGGATATACAGTTGCCGTATTTACCGCTGCCGACCGTGTGATACGTAACCGTCACCATTGGGGAGACGTATTAGCAGGAGCAGCTATCGGGGTAGCATCCGCAGAGGCAGGATACCGTTTGGGCGACCTTATGACAGGTTGGAAAAAAAATGTTGATGTGGCTATTATGCCCGATGGTTTTACTTTCATTGTAAATCTCTGAAAATCAGTCTTTCAGAAAAGAAAATTTTTTGTGTAAACGTTTGCATGAATAATTGAAAAAACTACTTTACATTTACTTTTCATTTTTTTCTTTTATTATTAACTTTGGCAACATAAATAATAATAACCTGTAATCTATGAACATACTTCTAAACATAGCATACGTAACAAATTTTGGCGAAGAACTTATACTAAATTTGATTAGTGAGAAAGTAAACGGAGAAAGCGTCACTATCCCATATCGGATGACTACCGTAGATGGGAAAGTATGGACATGCAATCTTAAATTAGACTTTAAGGTCAACAAGTATATAGATTATTATTACAGCGTATTACGTGGTGAGAATAATATTATACGAGAAGAATGGAAAACAGAGGCTCACCGTCTCGAACTGCACCGTGGCAAGGTTAAAAATTTTATTGTTTTTGACCGTTGGATTGACATTCCAGAAGATTCATATCTTTACAGTTCCGCTTTTACCGACTGTATTTACCAGCGCAAAATCAAGCCAACCCCATTGAACGAACATCCAATAACAGTCCGCATTAAAGTGCGTGCCCCACAATTGCGTGGCAATGAAAGACTTATGCTCGTGGGTAACGAAAAAATACTCGGTTCATGGAAGGTAAAGACAGGAGTGATAATGCATGAGCACAACTATAATGAGTGGGTAGCAGATATTGATGTTAAAAAACTCAGCAACAAGACATTTGAATATAAATTTGTTGCAGTTGATATAAAAGATAACGAAAATATTATATGGGAAGACCGTAACAATCGAAATATGTATATACCCGACATGGAAGATGGCAGTATTGCAGTATACGAGGTTGAGGGAGCTCTATTTCCCATATACAATACAAAATGTGCAGGAACATTGGTGCCTGTATTTTCCTTACGTTCAAAAGACAGCTTCGGTGTCGGTGATTTTGGCGACTTAAAGAAAATGATTGACTGGGTATCGTTGACAAAACAACGAGTATTACAGATTTTGCCGATAAATGACACGACAACAACACACACATGGACAGATTCTTATCCATACAGTTGCATAAGCATTTTTGCATTACATCCCCAATATGTCGACCTAAACGCCCTTCCACAAATCGCTGATGAGACAAGAAGAAAAGAATTTGAAGTTTTACGTGAAGAACTCAATGCCCTTAAGCAAATAGATTATGAGCGTGTAAACAATGCAAAAAATGAATATCTCTCAATTATTTATACTCAAGAAGGTAAGAATATATTGGCTTCAACGAAATTCAAGACATTCTTCAAAGAAAATGAATCATGGTTAGTACCATACGCGCAATATTGTTTCCTAAGAGAAAAAAACGGAACGGCTGACTTCTCCAAATGGCTTGATCACAATTCTTTTGATGAGAATGAAAGACGCATGCTTTCTAATCCACGTAACGCAGCTTACAAGCAAGTTGCTTTTTACTACTTCGTACAGTTCATTCTCAACTCGCAAATGGCTTCAGTACATGACTATGCACGCTCAAAGGGTGTAATACTGAAAGGCGACATTCCAATCGGTGTGAATCGTTACGGTTGCGATGTATGGCAAGAACCCCGTTATTTCAACCTTAACGGTCAGGCTGGCGCACCTCCTGATGATTTCTCGGTTAACGGTCAGAACTGGGGATTCCCTACATACAATTGGGATGAGATGCTTAAGGATGACTGCAAATGGTGGGTACATCGTTTCTCGAACATGGCAAAATTCTTTGACGCATACCGCATTGACCATGTTTTGGGCTTTTTCCGTATATGGGAAATACCTGTCAATGCCGTACATGGTTTACTTGGCCAATTCGCCCCAGCTTTAGGAATGACACGTGAGGAGATAGAAACCTACGGTCTGCATTTCCAGGAAGAACTGTTTACAGAGCCTTTCATAACCGACTGGGTACTTGACCGTATGTTTGGTGAAAAAGCTGATATGGTGCGTAAAAAGTACCTTAAACCAACACATGACGGACGCTACAAGATGAAATCCGGATATGACACCCAACGCAAGGTGGAAGCTGCATTCATCGGAAAGACAGATCAGGAAGACATCAACCTTCGAGATGGGCTTTATGCTCTTATTAGTGATGTCCTGTTTGTACGTGACCACAAGGATGTCAACAAATTCCACCCACGTATATCAGTACAATTTGACTTCATATACGAGTCTCTTTATGATAGTGATAAAGCATTGTTCAATAATATTTACAACGACTATTTCTATCACCGCAACAATAATTTCTGGTATCGTGAGGCGATGAACAAGTTACCGAAACTTATCAACGCCACCCGTATGCTTGTTTGTGCTGAAGATCTTGGTATGGTTCCTGCCTGTGTCTCATGGGTTATGAATGAATTAAAGATACTCAGTCTTGAACTTCAGTCAATGCCGAAAGACTCACACATCAGGTTCGGTATTCTCGCTAATAATCCATACCGCTCAGTATGCACCATATCGAGTCATGACACACCAACATTAAGACAATGGTGGGACGAGAACTATGAGCGTACACAAGATTATTACAATTCCTCTTTGCATAAATATGGTATGACCGAACATCCTTTACCAGGTTGGCTCGCAAAGGAAATTATCGCCAAGCACCTCGCTTGTCCATCAATGCTCTGCATACTATCCATACAAGACTGGCTTTCTATAGATGAGAACTTGCGTCTTGCTGATGCCAATGCTGAAAGAATCAATATCCCTGCCAATCCTCATCATTACTGGCGTTACAGAATGCACCTAAATATTGAGGATTTAATCAATAATAAAGGTTATATTAAAAATGTCTCCAATCTTATAAGTGAGAATGGAAGACAATAAGTATCTTTTTTGTATATGCAAGAAAACAAAACCATGATTAAATTCAATATAACTATGCGTAGATTATTATTCACATTAGCTTTCATTCCTCTTTGGGCAATGGCTCAAACTGTGACGTCACCAAACGGCAATGTTACTGTTACATTTTCATTGGACAACGGGAAACCAGTATATGAGATGACTTACAAGGACAAAACGGTGATAAAACCGAGCGGACTTGGTTTGGAACTTGCAAAGACAAAACATGCGAGTAAGGAAATGAACGAAACAGATTTGATGGACGGTTTCACAGTCGCCAATACCAACACTTCGAGTTTCGATGAGACATGGACACCAGTATGGGGTGAGACAGCAACTATTCGCAACTGTTATAATGAACTTGCTGTAACTTTAAACCAGGCGGCTTCTAACCGCAATATCATTATCCGTTTCCGTGTTTACGATGATGGTATGGGACTACGCTATGAATTCCCCCAACAAGATGACCTTAACTATTTCATAATAAAGGAAGAGCATACCCAATTTGCCATGACAGGCGACCACATAGCTTTCTGGATTCCAGGCGACTATGATACGCAGGAATATGAAACAGTAGAATCAAGACTGTCGGAAATACGAGATCTCATGGACGGTGCTATCACTCCTAATTCCTCACAGACAACATTCTCTCCTACTGGTGTACAGACATCCTTGCAAATGAAGACTGACGACGGACTATATATCAACATCCATGAGGCTGCATGCGTGAACTACGCCACTATGCACCTCAACCTTGATGATAAGAATATGGTATTTGAGTCGTGGCTTACTCCTGATGCTCAAGGTTTGAAAGGTTATATACAAACTCCGTTCAACTCTCCGTGGCGCACCGTCATGGTCAGTGATGATGCACGAGACATGCTTTCCTCCAATCTTATATTGAACCTCAACGAGCCATGTGCAATTGATGATACAAGTTGGATACACCCCGTAAAATATTGCGGCGTATGGTGGGAGATGATCGTGGGTCGTGGTACATGGAGCTATACCAACGACTATCCATCAGTACACTTAGGTGTTACCGATTATGACAAATGTACACCAAACGGTACTCATTCAGCGAATAATGATAAGGTGAAAGAATACATTGATTTCGCTGCCGCCAATGGGCTAAGCGAAGTGTTGGTAGAAGGCTGGAACATAGGTTGGGAAGACTGGTTCGGTCACTCTAAATTGGATGTTTTCGATTTCATAACCCCCTACCCCGATTTTGATTTGAAGATGCTCAATGACTATGCCCATTCCAAGGGTGTGAAACTAATGATGCATCATGAGACATCCGCCTCCGCATGGAACTATGAGCGGTGGATGGAAAAGGCTTATTCCCTAATGAATGAATATGGGTATGATGCCGTGAAGAGTGGATATGTGGGAGACATCATTCCACGAGGAGAATACCACTACGGTCAACTGATGAATAATCACTACCTCTATGCTGTAAAGGAAGCCGCTAAACATCATATTATGGTAAATGCACATGAAGCAACCCGTCCGACCGGTCTTTGCCGTACATATCCAAACCTTGTGGGAAACGAAAGCGGACGCGGAACAGAATACGAAGCATTTGGTGGAAGTGCACCATACCATACCGTGATATTACCTTTCACACGTCTGCAAGGCGGTCCGATGGACTACACCCCCGGAATCCTTGAGACACAACTCAAGACATGGAGCGACAACCCTTCATACGTACACACCACTCTTGTGGGACAATTGGCTCTCTATCTTACGATGTATAGTCCTTTGCAAATGGCAGCTGACCTACCAGAAAACTATGTCAAATACGATGATGCCTTCCAGTTTATCCGTGACGTGGCAGTAGATTGGGATGACTCGAAATATCTTGAGGCAGAACCGGCACGCTATATCACCGTGGCTCGTAAGGCAAAAGGAACTGATAATTGGTTTGTAGGTGGCAAATGCGGTGAGGATGGCCACCAATCAGTAATAAAACTCGACTTCCTTGACAAAGGGAAAAAATATGATTGCACGATATACGCTGATGCAAAAGACGCAGACTATGAGAACAACCCCACAGCCTATACCATAACGAAGAAAGAAGTTAAGCAAGGAGACGTACTTAAACTTACGGAAGCCCGTGGAGGCGGTTTCGCTGTATCTCTGATTGCGAAATAAAACGATAAAACATCAACAATAATGAATATCAAATCCATCCTGATGGCAGGAATCTTTTCATTTACATTTGCACATCAAGGGTTAAAAGCCCAAACTATGGAAACTTTCAATGAGTCAGTGTACTCTCCGAAAGCTACTAAATTCCAATTGTTTGCTCCCAATAATGTAAAAAACGTGAAATTGCGCATCTATGGTGATGCAACATCAGTCAAACCGTTAAAGACGGTAAAGATGAAAAAGGCTGGTAATGAAACGTACACGACAGAGATAAAAGGTGACCTTAAAGGAAAATTCTATACTTTTGACATAGGGCGTGGGGAGACACCTGGCGTTTTCGCCACAGCAGTAGGTGTTAACGGCAAACGTGCTGCAATCATTGACCTCAAAGAAACTAATCCAGACGATTGGGATGAGGAATGGAACAATGTGACTATAAAGCAACCTTGCGACCGCATAATCTATGAACTGCACCATCGTGATTTCTCTATTGATATTTCTTCTGGATTAAAACATAAGGGTAAGTTTCTTGCCCTAACTGAACCAAAAGCCATCAATTACCTGAAAAAACTTGGTGTCAACACGATCCATATCCTACCTTCGTTTGATTTCGCCTCTATTGATGAGACTCGTATCGACATACCACAGTACAACTGGGGTTATGACCCCCTGAACTATAACGTGCCAGAAGGCTCGTACTCCACCGACCCTTACAACCCAATGACAAGAATAAGAGAGTTTAAAGAGATGGTTGAAGCTCTGCACAAAGCCAACATAGACGTGGTGTTAGACGTGGTTTACAACCATACCAACGACATAGAAGGCAGTAATTTCCAGCGTACCTATCCAGACTATTTCTATCGCAAAACAGAAGATGGGAAATATTCTGACGGTTCAGGTTGCGGCAACGAGACAGCAAGTGAGATGCCAGGTATGCGTGATTTCATGATAAAGTCAATGACTTATTGGATGTCAGAATACCACATTGACGGTTTTCGTGTAGATTTAATGGGTGTACACGATATACAAACAATGAATGACATACATTCGGTATTGCAGGAAAAATTCGGAAAAGCATTTATCTATGGTGAGGGCTGGAGTGCAGGAACATGTGCCTACCCTACTGAAAAACTTGCGATGAAAGCGAATACAAGACAAATGGATGGCATTGCTGCATTTTGTGATGATATGCGGGATGCATTAAGAGGGCCATTCAATGATGACCATGAAGGAGCATTCCTCGCAGGTATTCCCGGTGAGGAAGAGAGTTTGAAATTCGGTATTGTAGGTGCAATTTCCCACCCACAAGTTGATATGTCGAAAGTGAATTACAGTAAAGAACCATGGACTAATGAACCAAGTCAGATGATTGCATACGTCAGTTGCCATGATGATATGTGTCTAACAGACCGTCTTCGTGCCAGTATTCACCACATAACGGAAGGGGAAATCATACGTCTTGACCTATTGGCACAGACTGCTGTACTCACATCGCAAGGTATACCATTTATCCTCAGTGGAGAAGAGATGCTTAGAGACAAAAAAGGCGTGCACAACAGTTACAATTCTCCTGATAGCATCAATCATCTCGACTGGACGAACTTAGAAAAATATCCACAAGTATTTGATTATTACAGTAAACTTATTTCATTACGGAAGAATCATCCTGCATTCCGACTTGGCAGTGCAGAAAAGGTGAGAGAACACCTTGAGTTCCTGCCTGTAAAGGACAATCTCGTGGCTTTCCAGTTGAAAGATAATGCAGGTGGTGATGAATGGAATAACATAATAGTAATCCTCAACTCAGCAAGACAATCACAGACAGTTGACATACCAGAAGGTAAATACACCGTTGTCTGCCGCAACATCTTAATAGATGAGAATGGTATAGACACAGTGGAAGGACCAGTAGTGACAGTTCCTGCACAGAGTGCAATGATAATACATAATTGACATATATCGTTATGAAAAAATTTTTTTTATCCTTAAGCTTATTGTTATCCTTTATGACAATGGAAGCAGCAGTAAACATAGAACGTATAGAACCGACCGACTGGTTTGTTGGAATGAAAAACCCATCATTACAACTCATGGTATATGGTGAGGGTATACAGACAGCAGACGTTACGACCGACTATAATGGTGTAAAGATAGACAGTTTGGTACGCCTTGACAGTCCAAATTATCTTTTTGTATATCTTAATATCAAGGACGCACAGCCAGGAGAGATGACTCTAACATTCACTAACGGAAAGTCGACTAAGAAAGTGAAATACCAACTGAAAGCCCGTGAGATGAGTGGAGAGCAACGCATTGGATTCACCAATGCCGACGTGCTATATATGCTAATGCCTGACCGTTTCGCTGATGGCAACCTTGACAACAACGACATCAAGGGTATGAACGCTTTCAAGACCGACCGCACACAACCCAGTTTGCGGCATGGCGGTGACTTGGAGGGCATACGCCAACACTTGGATTATTTCAATGAACTTGGTGTAACGGCATTATGGTTCACACCAGTGCTTGAAAACAACTCGCCCGACCAAGGCAATCAAAGTACTTATCACGGTTATGCAACAACAAATTATTACAAGGTAGATCCCCGTTTCGGAACAAATGAGGAGTACCGTCAACTCGTGGATGAGGCTCATCAGAAAGGCTTGAAAGTTGTAATGGATATGATTTTCAACCATTGTGGATTAGACCATCCATGGGTAAAAGACTTGCCTTCAAACGACTGGCTCAACCTGCCAGAATGTGTAACAAAAGACGAAAAAACAGGAGAGATTACGATAAACGACAAGTTCATACAGACAAGCTACAAGCTTACACCTGTTGTTGACCCATATAGAAGTGACATCGACTTAAAGGAAACAGTGCAAGGATGGTTCGTTACATCCATGCCCGATCTCAACCAAAAAAATCCACATCTTATGACATATCTCATACAAAATAGTGAATGGTGGATTGAAACTGTAGGAATAAACGGCATACGCATGGATACCTATCCATACGCTGATGCTGAGGCAATGGCAAAGTGGATGAAAGCACTCAACGAGGAATATCCGAATTTCAATGTAGTAGGTGAGACATGGGTAACAGAACCTGCCTATACTGCTGCATGGCAAAAGGATTCTAAAGTGGCAAGAATCAACAGCAATCTGAAAACTGTAATGGACTTCAGTTTCTACGACAAGATAAATATGGCAAAAAAGGAGGAAACTGACGACTGGTGGCAGGGTTACAACCGTATCTACAACAGTTTAGTTTACGACTACCTCTACCCTAACCCGGCAAGCGTAATGGCATTCATAGAAAATCACGACACCGACCGTTTCCTTGAAAATGGAAAAGATACCGTCGCCTTAAAACAAGCCCTGGCTTTACTACTCACAATGAACCGTACGCCTCAACTCTACTATGGCACGGAGATACTGATGAATGGAACTAAGGAAATAACTGATGGAAACGTACGCAAAGATTTTCCTGGTGGTTTCCCTGATGATGAGAAAAATGCCTTTACAGCAGAGGGGCGAACAAAGGAGGAGAATGCTATGTTCGACTGGACAAGCAGATTACTGCATTGGCGACAAGGTAACGATGTGATAACAAAAGGCACTCAGAAGCAGTTCATTCCCCATAACGGCATTTATGTTTTGACACGCCAATATAATGGAAAAACCGTAATGACCATAATCAACGGAAAGAAAGAAACGGTAGAATTCAGTGTCGCACATTATGCAGAAGTTATTGGTGATACGAAACAAGCGAGAAACGTAATGAACGGCAACTTGATAAACATAGACAAGGATTTCAAACTACGTTCACGTCAAACTCTGATATTGGAATTTTAACAACAAAAATCAGCATCTTGAATGCTGATTTTTGTTTATTATCTTTTTAATTTCGTAATTTAATTAAATACATCCGAATAAGTAAGAAAAACATAATAA
>JAJPYV010000266.1 GCA_021204735.1 Prevotella sp. | reverse complement strand
AGTACGAAAAAAGGTTTAAAACCAATATTTCTCACATAAAATATGTATTTTTGCAAAATAATTTTTTACGAAAACCTTTAACTGGTGTATGCCAGTAAAGGATGATTTGTAAATTGGCTTTTAAAAAGATGGGAAAGATTATCGCATTGGCAAATCAAAAGGGAGGTGTGGGAAAGACCACAACAACTATAAATTTAGGAGCCTCTCTTGCCACACTTGAGAAAAAGGTTTTGGTAATCGATGCCGACCCACAAGCCAATGCGTCAAGTGGTTTAGGTGTTAACACAAAAGATATAGACTGTTCTCTGTATGAATGCATCATTGACCATGCTGATGTTCATGATGCCGTTTACACCACAGATATTGACGGATTAGATATTATTCCAAGTCATATTGACTTAGTGGGTGCGGAGATAGAGATGCTGAATCTTGATAACAGGGAGCAAGTAATAAAGAATTTACTGAAGCCTATAGTGAACGATTATGATTATTTGCTGATTGACTGTTCGCCGTCGCTTGGTCTTATAACAGTGAATGCGCTGACAGCAGCCGATTCTGTTATAATTCCAGTGCAATGTGAATATTTTGCATTGGAGGGTATCAGTAAGTTGCTTAATACAATTAAGATAATTAAGAGCAAACTGAATCCGAGAATAGAAATTGAAGGTTTTCTGCTCACGATGTACGACAGTCGTCTGCGTTTGGCAAACCAGATATACGATGAAGTGAAACGCCATTTTCAGGAATTAGTATTCAAGACTGTCATACAGCGTAATGTGAAGTTGAGCGAGTCGCCAAGTCACGGTTTGCCTGTAATCCTATACGATGCAGACTCTAAAGGAAGTCAGAATCATTTAGCTTTGGCAAAAGAAATAATAAACAAGAACAAATAATTTATTAAAACCTTGCTTGATTAATGGCTATCAAAAAAAGATACAGCAATCCCCTTGGGCGTGGTCTTGACGCTCTTATTTCCACAGAAGCTGTTCGTCCTCACGGAAGTTCTACAATCAGTGAGGTTCCAATAGAACAGATAGTGGTCAACCCCAACCAGCCTCGCCATGAGTTTGACGAGGATGCACTGAACGGATTGGCAAACAGTATACGTGAAATAGGAATTATACAGCCAATCACCCTCCGCCAGGTTGATGACAATAAATTCCAGATTATTGCCGGTGAGCGTAGATGGAGAGCATCACAGATTGCAGGATTGAAGGCAATTCCCGCATACATCCGTACCATCGATGATGAGAACGTGATGGAAATGGCTCTGATAGAAAACATACAAAGGGAAGACCTGAATGCAATAGAAATAGCCTTGGCTTACGAACAACTTATCACAAATTCTGGAATGACACAAGAGAAAATCTCCGAGCGGGTTGGAAAGAGCCGTGCTGCAATAGCCAACTACCTGCGGTTACTGAATCTTCCAGCAAAAGTACAACTTGCATTAAGGAGCAAGGAGATAGATATGGGACATGCCAGGGCGCTCCTTGCTGTTGACAGTCCATCTCTTCAGGTAAAACTGTTCAAAGAAATCCAAAAAAACGGATATTCGGTGCGCAAGGTGGAGGAAATGGTAAACCAGTTGAAAAACGGGGAGGGGGTAATTAGCGGAAGCAAGAAAATCACTCCGAAACAACGACTTCCGGAAGAAGAGGTAAAGATAAAACAAGAACTCTCTGACATTTTCAAGACCAATGTCCAGATAACTTGTTCTACAGGAGGAAAGGGGAAAATCAGTATTCCTTTTGCTGACCAAGAAGAAATGAGACGCATCGTTGCCATGTTCGACAAATTGAAAGAATAGCGCAAAGCGGTGAATAATCAGAGACGAGCTATATCAAGAATATTAAGAATGACTGTCTTTCTCATGCTGACAGTTGTTTTTCCGTACCATAGTTATGGTTACAGGACTATGGTTAATATTAGCGTTAATGATTCAACCGTAAACGAAAAAAATATTGTTATAGATAAAGAGCTGAACGACTCCATAAGCAAACGAATAGCAATTAGCGATTCAGTGAATATCAATAACTCCATAGCAAAAGTTACAGCTGCTGCTGATTCAGTATATTTGAATGATTCAACGATAACAAAGATTGTAGAGGCTGTCGACTCTATAAATTTCAAGGATTCGTTAGCAGTAGATTCGATAGAAAAAAGAGCGAAACGCGACTGGAACACATGGAGGCCCAATGCAAAAAGGGCAATGTGGCTTGCCATAGTGTTACCAGGAGCAGGACAGATATACAACCGTAAATTCTGGAAGCTGCCAATAGTATATGGTGGTTTTTTGGGGTGTGCTTACGCCATCAGATGGAACAACATGATGTATCGTGACTATTCTCAGGCATATATGGACATCATGGACAATGACCCTACCACGCAGAGCTACAACCAGTTTTTACACTTAGGAGCGGTAATTACCGACTCCAATACGGAGCGGTATCAGTCGTTGTTCAAAAAGAGGAAAGATTATTACCGCAAATACCGTGACCTCAGTATATTCTGTCTAATCGGTGTGTATGCCCTGTCAATTATCGACGCATACGTCGATGCATCACTGTCGGAGTTTGACATATCAAGAGACCTTAGCTTGAAAGTGGAACCGGCTGTGATAAATAACAATTCATCGGTTAATCCGTTGAAATCATCATCATTGGGATTGCAATGCGCTCTCAATTTCTGATGCTCGTGAAATTATTTGTAAATAGGATATAAACTTAATATTTATGATAAAAAAACTATATATCGTTATTGGCGCAATGCTCTTTGGAGGGAGTTGCATGACGCAGGCTCAAAACGAAAGGAATGAGATTACTGTGACCGATGACGAAGGGAAAGAAGAAATAATCGATGTACCTGAGGCTCTTGACTACGAAGTTGACAGTCTATTGAACCTTTATTACTCAAAAACATACCTACAACCATACGAAGACTGTAATTTCAGTAACGAAAATCCGGAATATCCAAAAGAAACTTATATAGAAAGACTTAGTAGACTGCCTAACATTGTAGAAATGCCATACAACGACATTGTGAGACAATTTATTGATAGATACACAGGGAGATTACGCAATTCAGTGAGTTATATGTTAGGTGCGTCAAACTTCTACATTCCTATCTTTGAGGAGGCACTTGAGATGTATGGGCTTCCTTTGGAACTGAAATACTTACCTGTCATAGAGTCGTCACTTAACCCAAAAGCCACATCACGTGTAGGAGCCGTGGGCTTATGGCAATTTATGATAGGAACGGGAAAGCAATACGGACTTGAGGTGAACTCATTAGTTGACGAGCGCAGAGATCCGATAAAATCATCGTATGCCGCAGCACATTATCTTAGTGATTTGTACAAAATCTTCGGTGATTGGAGTTTAGCTATTGCAGCATATAATTGTGGTCCTGAGAACATTAATAAGGCAATACTCCGTTCTGGAGGCAAGGCTGACTATTGGAAAATATATCCCTACCTGCCGCGAGAGACGCAAGGGTATGTACCAGCATTCATAGCTGCCAACTATATAATGAATTATTATTGCGAGCACAATATCTGTCCTATGCATACTACACTGCCAGCAAAAACTGATACTATAATGGTGAACAGAGACGTGCACTTGAAACAGATAGCCGATGTATGTGGAGCAGATATTGAAGAGTTGCGGACGCTGAACCCACAATATCGCCAAGATATAGTGAACGGTAGTTCTAAGCTTTCCGTTATCCGTCTTCCTGCTTCATTGACAAATGCATTTATAACTAACGAGGACTCTATTTACAACTATCAGGCAGATGAGTTATTAGCACGACGTTCGTTGGTGGAATTGGATAATAGCACTATATCTACCAACACCACACGGAAAAGTAATACCCGTAGAAGGGCATCATCAGGTTCAAGAAAAAGCGTAACCATTAGGAAAGGCGATACGTTATCGGCAATTGCTGCAAGGAACCATACGACAGTTAAGAAACTTCAACAGTTGAACGGACTGAAGGGTAACAATATCCGTGCAGGGAGTAAACTAAGGGTTAAATAGAATTGTTTTTTTACCTTAATAAAAAGGAGGTTTTCATGGACGAGTTGAATAAGAATGAGAAGGAAGAAGTTTATCATAAGATGGTTGATGATGCGTTCCAACATCTTTTAGACAGTTATCTGTCTACACGTCACAGGAAAAAGGTAGACCTCATAACTAAAGCTTTCAATTTCGCGCGACAAGCACATAAAGGAGTGCGCCGACTATCAGGCGAGCCATATATAATGCACCCTATCGCCGTAGCACAGATAGCATGCTCGGAAATGGGATTAGGTTCCACAAGTATCAGTGCCGCATTGCTCCATGACGTTGTTGAGGACACAGACTATACGGTTGAGGATATAGAGAACATTTTCGGTCAGAAGGTAGCACAGATTGTTGACGGACTGACGAAGATATCCGGTGGAATTTTCGGAGAACAGGCATCTGCACAGGCGGAGAATTTCAAGAAACTTCTGCTTACCATGAGTGATGACATCAGAGTTATCCTCATCAAGATATGTGACCGTCTGCACAACATGCGCACCCTTGCCAGTCAACCTGCCAACAAGCAATATAAGATTGCTGGAGAGACATTGTATATCTATGCCCCACTTGCCAACAGGTTAGGTTTAAACAAGATAAAGACAGAACTTGAGAACCTCAGTTTTAAGTTTGAGCATCCTGAAGAATTTAAATTGATTGAAAGTCAGCTTGCAGATACACGAAAGAAGCGTGATACCCTTTTCGCCGACTTCACTGGTCCTATCCGCACGACTCTTGACAAAATGGGACTTGAATATGAGATAAAGGCACGCATAAAGAGTCCATATTCCATTTGGAACAAGATGCAGAACAAGCACGTTACTTTCGACCAGATTTACGATATTCTTGCTGTAAGGATTATCTTTACGCCGAAGTCACGTGACGAGGAAGTAAACGAATGCTTCAAGATATACGTTGCAATAAGTCAGCTATACAAGTCACATCCTGACCGCTTGCGTGACTGGGTAAACCATCCAAAAGCCAACGGCTATCAAGCACTGCACGTAACCCTAATGAGCAGAACAGGACAATGGATAGAGGTGCAGATACGTTCCGACCGTATGAATGAGATGGCTGAACAAGGATTTGCCGCACATTGGAAATACAAGGATGGAGACAATCTCACTGATGATGAGAGTGAGTTGAACAACTGGTTGCGTACCATTAAGGAAATTCTCGATGACCCACAACCTGACGCAATGGACTTCTTGGATGTCATAAAACTAAACCTATTCGCATCCGAAATATTCGTGTTCACCCCGAAAGGAGAGATAAAGACGATGCCAGCTGGATGTACCGCACTTGATTTCGCATTCTCGATACACACCTTCCTTGGCAGTCATTGTATCGGTGCAAAGGTAAACCAAAAATTGGTGCCGTTAAGTCATAAGTTGCAAAGCGGTGACCAAGTGGAGATACTCACCTCTAACTCCCAACACATACAACCTGCATGGATTGACTTTGTTTCAACGGCAAAGGCAAAGGCAAAGATACAGGCAATATTACGTCGTGAGGCAAGAGAGATGCAGAAGAAAGGTGAGGAAATATTCAACGAGTATCTAAAAAAGCATTCATTGGAACCTACTTCCGCCATACTTGACAGTTTTTGTTACCTCTATGATATACGCAAACATGATATGTTTTTAAAGGCACTCGGAAGCGGTAACATAATACTTGGTGATAAAGACTTAGACGAGATAAACGGTAAGAAGAAACAAGGGTCATCAAACAAGTGGCGCAAGCTCGTGCCGTTTATCGGAAAAGACAAGAAAAAAGACGTTGTGGAAACGCCCCCTGACTATTTTGTTGTAGGTGAAGGCTTCAACCGCAAGAAACCAGTTATCATCACTGACGAAAATATCGAACAGTTTATCTTCCCCAAATGCTGCCACCCGATACCTGGTGATGATGCCCTTGGCTTCATAGATAGCAATAACCATATAGAAATCCATAAGCGTTCCTGTCCAGTTGCCGCCAAGTTAAAATCAAGCTACGGCAACAGGATTCTTGATGCGAAATGGGACATGCATAGGAAACGTCTCTTCGATGCGACAATATCTATTAGAGGTATTGACCGTATCGGTATCCTCAATGATGTAACAAAGATAACAGCCGAAGAACTTAATGTTAGTATCCACAAAATCGTGCTCTCATGCGAAGATGGTATTTTTGACGGTGTTATCGACATCCGCATTCATGACAAGGAAGACGTAAGCAACATAATTAAGAAACTTATAAAAATAGATGGGGTACAGGAGGTTAAGCGGAATGTATAATACCATCGAAAAGATAATTAACCATTAAATAAAAAATAATACCATTATGAAAAGGCTATTGACATTACTGACATCAATTGTATGTTTAACATCTGTCGCAGTGGCAGATAATCTTTACGACAACCCTGATACTCTATTCGTTGCAAGGGATGGCTCATGTGAGTTTACCAATATTAAAGATGCCGTTGAGGTTTGCCGAGCTTTTATGACTTATCACAAGGTGATATTTGTGAAAAAGGGTGTATATAAAGAAAAACTGATTGTTCCATCATGGCTCACCAATATCGAAATCTGCGGAGAAGATAGGGACAATACGATAATCACTTATGCAGACCATGCAAATATTATATCTCCAGAGACCAACGGACCGATGGGAACTTTCCGTACTTACACCGTGAAAGTGGAAGGGTCAGACATCACATTCAAGAACATCACGATAGAGAACAATGCCGAACAACGTGGACAGGCTGTCGCATTGCATACGGAAGGTGACCGTCTGATATTTGTAAACTGTAAATTCCTCGGCAATCAAGACACCATTTATACAGGTGTAGCTAACACGAGGATTTATTTCAAGGACTGCTATATCGAGGGCACCACCGATTTCATTTTCGGTCCGTCCACAGCTTGGTTTGAAAATTGCACGATTTATAGTAAGATTAACTCATACGTTACAGCTGCCTCAACACCTGCGGATGTAAAATACGGATATATTTTCAATCATTGTAAATTAATCGCTGCTGAAGGTGCCAATGAAGTATATCTTGGCAGACCCTGGCGTCCATACGGATACACTCTTTTTATGAATTGTGAAATCGGAAAGCATATCTTACCAGAAGGCTGGTTCAACTGGAAAGACCCTGAAAATGAGAAAACAGCACGTTATATGGAATACAACAATTCTGGAGAGGGCGCAGAAACATCACAAAGAGTTGGTTGGAGCAGACAACTAACGAAAGAAGAAGCGAGTGAGATTACGCTTGAAAATGTATTCGGCATCAACTGTACATGGATTCCAGAAATTAAATGAAAAACAATTATAAAATTCCCACTCTGCCTTTACCTTACGATCTTGAAACAAAGACTGTACTCAAGCAGTTAAACCGTGCAAATCGTAAATTAGCAGAACTAAAAGGTGTGGCGAAAACCATACCAAACGAGACCATACTCATCAGTACGCTAACTCTTCAGGAAGCAAAAGACAGTAGTGCTATTGAGAATATAGTAACAACTCAAGATGATTTATTTCATGCAGATCTTAATTATCACACAACAATAAGGAATGCATCTGCAAAAGAAGTCCTCAATTACCGAGAAGCCATACAACGTGGGTTCGCATTAGTTAGAAAACAACATTTACTGACATTGAACATCATAAAAGAGATACAGTTGACGTTAGAGTAT
>JAJPYV010000297.1 GCA_021204735.1 Prevotella sp. | reverse complement strand
GTTAGATATAATGCATTCTCACTGACCACATTAAGCGGATATGAAGTGGAAAAAGGAGAAACGTTTTCTCTTATAATTAGAAATGTTGGCTTTTCTGGAGAAAGAACATTAGGTCTGCGAAGTATTTCCGTAACAGGTGATGTAACGTATAATGGAACATACCCCACTGTATATGAAGGCAATGAAACAGCGAATGCGACAGTTCAGCACAAAAGGGCGAAATGGTATGATATACGTACCAATAAGGGTTATGATGAAAGCGATACATTCGGTAAAGACGATGATACCGAAACAGGAATGGAAGGAAAGGTGAAATTAATTGACAATAATACACTTGTTCAGGCTGCTCATGTGTATGTAGATACGATATACATGGTAAAGGGAACATCCATGACAATTTTGCTGCCTTCCACGAAATCCGCTAACAACAGTTCTATTTCTAACTATTTCCGATGGTATAATTACCGTAACGACAATAACTTTTATTGTGGCGGTAATACAGTAGGCTCATCTAATGGGGAAGATTTGTTGACCCCGTCAAGCGGTTATATAGGCTGGCGTTTTGCTAATGGTTATGTAAGTGGAACATTGAATTATCAGACAAGCAACATTAATAGTAGTGATACTTATTCTCAGACATATACTTTGAGACAAGTAACATTTTATTATCCCACAGATGATGAATTTTCAAACATTAGCAGTAGTTTAGGTCAAAGTGACAATGGATATTATGCCGTAGCTTGTGATGTGTCGATATATTCAGATTTTGAAGAAGTCAGCCAATATGGTGGTGCAGACTTTGGCTCAACAACAGACGTTAGTGGTAATACAACATATTGGGAACCGACATTGGCAGGGCGAATGCTTTATTATATTGTAGGAATTGACAATAATACAGGGACTGCAAATTCAACCACACCAGAACAGTTCAAGCATTATGAGAAATTGTTTACGGATACTTCTTATAAAGGTGGTAACACAAGTGATACAGGGAAGAATTATCTTGAGGAATTTGAGATAACATTTCCGAGCCGCAGGATTTCCAACAACACCAATGAACTTATTGCATTGACAAAAGACGCGCAGTCGTATGGAGTTCCTGGTGAAACTTCACAAGGTAGTGACTATGTTTTCGTTACATTAATAAATGATGATCCAGACAATGCACTGACGTTGGCTACTACATCATTAAGAGGAGCAAACCGTGTAATATATTTCTATAAAGACTCTTCAGGGGCGCAATGGACTGTTCCCAATAATACAACCGCTACTATACTTGTAACAAAATATTATAATTATACTTATTACAATATTGCCCGTTATAAGATTACGTTCAAAGATGAATGTATTCCGTTGACCGAAGTTCAGGTGGCAGGACTGAAGAATATCACCGATACGGCGACATGTACCTATTGGTGGAAGAACCTGACATATCGTTCGCCAGAGTATATAAAGAAGAACTATGAACGATTGGATGCATTGAATTTTGATTATAGTTCTGATATTAATGCTTATACGGTGTTAGATGGTCAGTCGCAAAACTATCCATACCCAATGAATTGGGATGAATCAAGTTATGCGTTTTACGACGGTTCTGACGGTGATGATGTCTATCCGTATAATAGTACATCCGGAACAAGTCCAGCGTATAGTTTACATACCAATTTCAGTATGTACTCCCTTGTGAATGATTATATTGGATATTCTGATGTTCGTACAGGCAGGAATAATCCATCAAGTCCACAGTGCTCTACATTAATAGGAAAAACAGAAAAGAATCACGATGGTTATTGGATATATGTGGATGCATCCGACCGTCCGGGAACGTTGGCAGAGTTGACGTTGGATGAAGCATTATGCCCTGGTGCAGAGATTATTGTGAGTGCATGGATTAAGAGTGCAGGATATGGCTCGTCCACTTCGGATGCTGATGCCGCAGTTCTGTTCACCGTTATGGGAGTAGATGAAAGCGGGAATCATGTTCCTATCTATCGTCAGTGTTCAGGACAGATAAGGACAACAATGGGACTTACCGACCAATTGGATGAAGATGATTTGCCCAATACCGTAACGGGAAAAGGTGAGGGTACCAACGAGTGGTTCCAGTTATATTTCACATTCAAGAATGTAGGTTCAAGATACAGCTCATATACGATTAAGATAGATAACTACTGTTCTTCAACCAGTGGCGGTGACTTTTATATTGACCAGATAGAGGCATACGTGGCACAACCGACAGTGGAAGTTACGCCAATCACTCCACTTTGTTCAGATACCAAAGTTACGGAGATAAGACTTGACCTTGACTATGAGACGATAATGGCACGATATGGAGAAGATGTGGCGGATTATGGTAAAGGAGATGAGACAAGCAGTGATACAAAAAATTCCGTTGATTTTATCATTATAGACAGGTACAAGTATGATACATACGTTGATGAACATCAAGGAGAAGAAGAATTAATAATCAATGCGATAAAAAAATCCATAGTGGAGCTCAGTCTTGATGATGATAGTCAGAGCGAGCAATTTCCTACAAAGTTCCCGACATTATCATTCTACTATTTTTATGGAAAGAACAATGAATACGGAGATGAGACCACATACCCGTATGATGGATATTTCCTGTACAGTGAGAATACCGCCACGGGAGTGATATCATTGTCGGCAGATTTCTATGCATCCTTGTCATCGTACACACCATACCAGATAATTCTTATAACGGAGGTGGAAGATTATTCAAATCTAAGCGAGGATGAAAAAATCAAATTATATGCGGATGAGTTGGAAGGAAGTAACACTACCTGTACGATTAGTTCGTATTTCTATGCCACTGCAACAACAACATTGCATATAAATGGAGCGTTGGCAGATCCGACATTGACTTACTGTGAGGGACAGTCGCTGCATATCAGTCCGACATTCACATATACGGATGCAAATGGTGATACACAGACATTAGAAGATGAATATTTCGATTGGTTCTTTGGTACTGAGGATGAATTTACAAGTGCACCATCTCAAGATGCTAAATACAATGGTGTAACATTGCAGAATGCGCTGTTAGATTTCCGTGATGTGTATAAGGAAACTGCGGAGCTCGCTGATTCATACGATACGTATAAGAATGACGAACTTAACTATGATGAATCTAATGCAGTTATATTCACGGAATATGATTATAATGTGATGAAATATTGGCTCACAAAGGAGTATGGAGAGACTGGTTCAGGTAGTTATTATCTCGTGCTTTACCAGCAATATATGGATATTGTAGTGTCATCACCAGCCCTTACACTTGTGGTACAGCCAATTGAGGTGGATATTGATGTTGAGGAGGAGACTAATGATGAGACTGCAAATCAGGTAAAGGCATACGCACCTGGTGATCAAAATAACCAAGGTGGTCCAGGCGAAGATGGTCCAGGTGGTCCAGGCGAAGGTGGTTCTGGCGAAGGCGAAGGTGATGATGAAGAAGAAACAGAATCAATAGAAGTATGTTTTGGATACGTAACTTTGGTATTGCAAGCGAATGGAGAAGCCCCATCATTGAAATTGGGATTTTACAACGTGAAATATCCAGATGACTACACGCCATGGTTGCGCATTGGGTTAGGTCAGATAAACAATACAAGTGCGTCGAATACGATAAAGGTGAATTTGCACGGAGCAAAATACTCTTCAAGTGAAGATGTGGACCATATCGGAACAGTTAAAGACGATGAAAGTGATGTAGATTACACACAGTTATTCCTTATTGATACAAACGACCCAGACTATCAGAGTCAAATTACTGAATATTTTGAAGAATACGACTTACCTGTCGGATATATATCCGAACTGCACGGAGAAGAGTCGGAGACAGAGGATTTGTCATATATGAATATATATTTCAACAGTGATTTCACTCCAAAAGAAGGCTATCATTATACATTGACCGTACATTTCCAAGAGAAGGCAGATCAAGATGAGACAGCAACTACAAACAGTTGTTATGGAACATTCCCGATGGAGATGAAGATTGTGCCGGAATATCTTGTATGGCAGGGAACGAGAGCTGACAACTGGAATGACGACACGATGTGGAAACGGGCAAGTAATGATGAGTTGAATAAGACAGATGACGATACAGATGATAACGGAACATACAATGGATATGTGCCGATGCTGTTCTCGAAAGTGGTGATGCCAAAAGACAGTGAGGCAGAACTTTACATGGCTGGGTTCAAAGAAGACAAGAGTACTAATATGTATGATTGGTCGGGCGAGGATAATAAGTCAGAAGCTATTACGGGAGAGCCTACGGAGAATATCATGTATGATATGATGGTCTATGAGGATGCGTCTAACAGCAATGCCCTTTCAACAGAGCGATATCGTGTAAATCTGTGCAATGAACTCTATTTGCCAGTGGGAGCGAAGTTGCTGCATTCAGAGTTGTTGATATGCGACACCGTAAGGTTAGACGTGGAAGTTCCGCAAAGTGAATGGACTCTGATGTCGCTGCCGCTCAATGGTGTTGTATCAGGCGACTGGTACACAAAGACGAGCGGTAAAGAGACTGAAGAATATTTCAAGAGCATTACATTTAACAGTTCTGAAAATAACAGGTATAACCCAATGGTTTACCAGCGCAGTTGGAACAACAGTTCTGCTGTGATAGTAAATAGCTCCAATGGAAATGTGCCATCATATTCATCCACAGGTTGGACATCTGTTTACAATGACGCATCAGTGGTGTACAATGCAGGAGATGGCGTATCCATAAAGGCATATCTAAATGGTGGCAGTAGTAGTGGAGACAATCTTGTATTCCGTTTCCCGAAATCAGATACGAAGTACAATTATTCGTCAAGCTCAACATTGGACAGGACGGATGCAGGAAAACTGAAGATTGCGGAGGAGATGGTTGACCGCAGTAAACCAGATAATGACAGTGGGGACGTTTACGGAGATAATGTTTCCGTTGTTACGTTGACCCCAACCGCAGCTAATGAGGACAATATCGGTTATTGTATTGTTGGTAATCCGTTTACTTCATATATGTCAATGAGTAAGTTTTTTGAGGCAAATTCCAATGTGCTTAAAGACGGTTATTATTTGGACAAATCAGATACAGGACCTATATTTGGAAATGACGTTTTTAATTCATTAGGCGGGTCAGATTATGCATTGCCGCCATACGGAGCATTCTTCGTGGCAGTTGATGAAAATGCCGGATCAAACAGTACAGTAGATATCAAGTTCACCAAGGATATGCAGGTATTGTCGTCTGATGACGTGTCACAACTCAAAGCATTCTCAATAAGGGCGGCAAACAGTGTTGGTATAAGCAGTGCGGCGTTCGCATATTTTGACAACGCTACAGATGAGTATAGTGCAAGTGAGGATGTTGTATTGCTTGAAGATGCATCATGGAGCAAGAGCGGTATGCCGATGGTATATACCGTGGCAGGAGATAAGGCAGTTAGTGTAAACAGTTTGAAGAGTGAGAAAGTGATTCCATTGGGCGTATTTGCTGATGATGACTGTGTGTACACCTTGACATTCGTAGGTGTTGATAACATTGAGGATCCTGTGCTCTATGATGCCGTTTTGGACACAGAGACATCTCTTACGGAAGGCTTTGTATTGGATATGCAGGGTGCATCATACGGGCGTTACTTCATCCGTACGGCAGGCAGTTCAACGAATGACATTCAGGAGATAGAAGATGCCAAATATAGTGTTACGGTATATTCACCGGCAAGAAATACAGTAGTTGTAAGTTCGGATACAGAAATCAATTCTGTTGAGGTGTACAGCATTGGCGGAGCGATGTTGAAACGTGCGATCCTTGATGGAAGAAATAGCTGCGTTCTTTATGACATCAACTGTGATGTTGCAATAGTGAAAGTTTATACAAAAGAAGGCTCGCACGTTTCAAAGTTAAAAGTGAAAAGTTAAAAGTGAAAAGTTCACTCTTGCTTGCGTTTATGATGAACGTTGCTTGAGTTTATTCGCAAAGTTAAAAATTCATTCTTGCTTGGGAAACTTGTTTAACGTTGCTTGAGAATTAGCTTGCGATGTTGCTTGAGAAGTTGCTTGGGTGTATTTTTGGTTGAATTTCGTGTTAGTAAAAGATAATTATAAAAAGTAGTGTCCCAAATAGTTGAGAAACTTTTGGGACACTTTATTTGTTGTAAAAGCCGTATCTTTATATAAGACTACGATTTTTGTTGTTACTCGTGAACGTACAAGTCCCAGCCGAGGTAGCTATCGATGGCTTCTGAGAGGATGTCAACGACATTGGAACGAACCATTGCAACGTGGTGCTCGAAACCGTTCTTGCAGATGAACTTCATCAGGGTCTGGAGATTATCAACGTGTGTAACAGCGATACAACCGTCCATGCCATACGGGTCGTTGGTGAGCTGTCCTTTGCCGAGGTAACTCTTTATGCAACCAGACGTGTCGTCAGTGGAGATACGGAAGAAGGTGAACTCACCCTCCGTACACTTGCCGTAAACAGCACCGAATGTGTTAATTTTGCCCAATGTGCGACCGAGAACACCGAGAGGACCGAGCTTGAGGTCGTTGTTGACGAAACTCTTTGGGAAGTTGCCACAGTGAGTGCAGACACACTTGTTGCGGTCGTCAGCAAAGTTGTTGTTCCAGTCGAGCAATGCGGACGGTTTGCCGGCAGCAAGACTAAGAGCATACATTGACACAGCACCAGCAAGGTCAGTCTCACAGGCACAAGGAATAAGTTTTTCACCGAGCATACTCATAGTAACACAAGCAGCGCAACCATAGTTCTGCTCTAAAGAATCCCAGCACTGTATAGCAGCAGCGTCAATATCGTTAGCCTGAATCCACTCCTCGACAGCCAAACCGAACTTAGCTTGCAAAGCCAACTTCTCCTGATAAGACTCAGGAACCTTAGCATAATGACTGATTTCCTCCATCTTAGCTTTAAGAGCAGCAGCGTCGTTGTCGATACGCTGAGCATTGTAAAGAATCTCACTGAGGTCAACAGGCACAACTGTTATGCCACTTGCCTGAAGGATTTTCTCACTGGCGCGGCAAGTGTTGAAGCCGAGCGGACGAGTACCAATTTGACCGATACGGGCGTGAGTTAGTTTGCGTACGACACGGCAGATTGCAGCAAACTTGTTGATGTCCTTCATCAGCAGTTCGCTCTTGATAGAATAAGTGTGCAGAGTAGTGTCAGTGAAAGGAATACCATACTGGTAGAGGTTGTTGCAAACGGAGATCTTACCGCAGAAAGCGTCACGACGACTGTCAAGGTCAACTTTGTCGTTCTCGTCGTCGCAAGCCTGAACCAATACTGGAACATTCAGTTCAGCACGACTGATGGCGTTGATGATGCCCACCTCAAAACCGAAATTAGGCAGAGAGACGATGATACCATTGATGTCCTCGCGGTTGGCACGGAAGAGAGCGGCACATTTCTTGCCATCCTCCACAGTTTCCATAGAACCGCCAGTTGGAGTGTCACACTCGTCAAGGATTACATAACCGTAACCATTCTCCTCTAATTTCTCCAATAAAGTCTTGCGCACGTCAATGGCAAGGTCAGAGTTGAAATATGCACGAGTACCGATTATTAATCCAAAAGTTTCTTTTCCTGTTTTTGCTTGAAGTTTCATAATATTATTGTATTTCAAATTAAAAATTACGCTAAGGCGTGAAGTTCCTCACGCTCAACATAACTCGAACAAGTTCGGCTCTGTATTCGCTTAATCGGAACTTTAAGAATTAAGAATTAAGAATTCGATTTTGCTTGAGACAAGTTAAGAACAAATT
>JAJPYV010000094.1 GCA_021204735.1 Prevotella sp. | reverse complement strand
CTAATCTGGCCGTCGGCATCACCAGTCTTGATAATCATACAACCATAATAGAGAGGGTTTTTCACAAGCTCACGAGCCTGTTCAATTGTCATGCCCTTCTTCTTACGCAACTCTGCGAGCAGTTGAGCATATTCCTCACTCTTCGGGCTGTTCTCCGGGTCAACAATAGTAGCCTTACCGATGTTTTTCAGTCCCCACTTCTCAGCCAAGGAATTAATTTCTTCTACATTACCTATAAGGATAATGTTTGCGATGTCATCTGCCAATACCATGTCGGCAGCCCTCAATGTGCGCTCCTCTGTAGCTTCAGGGAGCACGATGCGCTGCTTGTTGCTCTTTGCACGCGCAATAATCTGCTGAACTAAATCCATAGTTTTTATAGTTTATTTTAAGGATATGTGTTTTACAAATTCACTCTTGCAAAAATAGGAAAAATATCTGAATTAAAAGTTAGCAATAATGTTTTTTTATCAGATAAAAAACATTAAAGAGATATTTTCCAATCTATACAAATGAGAGTTTACAAAAATTATCGGTATTTCTGTATCTTAATATATGGTTCCAACTCATCATATTTCTCTTTGGACAGTCCGTAGATACGAGAGAAATCCGACGGTTTGCGGAATCTGCCACCTTTTGCACGATACTTGTATATGTTGTGTATTTGACGCGGGAGGATACCAAGGCGCGCAAATTGAATGCTGTCAGCCGTATTTGGGTCAAAATAAAACAGTTCAGTCTTTTTAGAGCCCTGATATTCAGCATAACTATCGGGAGAAGGCAACGAGACATACATCACGACAGATACCACCACCAATAGAACGAGTAAGGCAATGATCACAAGACGGTCGTTTTTCTGCAAATAGAATAAATTTTTCACGATATGATTTAAAGTACAGATTCATTAGAACACGCCAAACTGGTGCAAGAAAATTGCTGCGATTGCTATAGGACAGATAAATCTCACAACGAACAAGAACACTTTGAAGAAAGAATTGCGTATTTTTCCTCCATTAGTAAATTCCCGTTGAGTAATGTAGCGTGGCACGTACCAACCCACGAAAAGACAAGTGAGGAAGCTACCTACAGGCAACAAAATCTGGGCAGTGAGATAGTCGAGACAATCCAAGAGAGATTTTCCGAAAAAGCCTATCCCTTTAACAGCCCCTACAGAAAGAGAGCATAACACAGCTATCACACAACAAAAAGCAGTCTCTATCCATGCGCCACTTTTTCGGGAGAGGAGGAGTTCTTCATGGAAGAAAGCCGTGCCTATCTCATGCATAGAAAGAGTGGAAGTCAAAGCAGCGAGAGCCAATAAGAAATAGAACAATATGGAAACTATATATCCCAACCATGGAATACCAGAAAACGCCTGTTGGAACACGTTAGGCAGAGTGATAAAGATTAGCGACGGGCCAGAGTCAGGATTTACGCCAACAGAGAATGCAGCCGGGAATATCATCAGACCAGCAAGTACAGCTATCAATATATCAATCAAAGCAATCTGCGTAGCAGACCCTAATAAATCAATCTTGCGGTTGAAATATGAGGCGTATGTACACAGGCACGCCGTTCCAAGGCTCAAAGAGAAGAAAGCCTGCCCCAAGGCATCGAGGAAAACATTAGACGTTATCTTTGAGAAATCAGGTTGGAAAAGGAATTGCAAACCTTTGAAAGCCCCTGACAAAGAGCACGAAGCCACAACCAACACTAAAAGCAAGATGAACAGCAACGGCATCATCAGTTTGGATGCCTTCTCTATTCCATTGCGTATTCCCCTTGCTACAATTACATGAGTTATCAATACGAACAATAAAGCCCATAACGCAGGTTTTATGGGATTTGCGGAGAAATCAGAGAAATAACTCATTATGAAATCCTTGTTGCCATTCAGTTGACCGACAATAGAAGCATAAAGATATTGCAGGCACCAGCCAGCAATTACCGAATAAAAGCCCAATATAAGAGTAGAAGTAATTACCCCCAAAAAACCAGTAATCGCCCATGGAGTCTTTCCAGCCAACCTTCTATAAGCCCTTGCCGCATTTGTGGCAGAATGCCTGCCAACAATAAACTCAGCCACCATTCCAGGGATGCCAAGGAACAACACGCAAGCAAGATAGATAAGGATGAAAGCCGCACCGCCGTCCTGGCCTGTCATATAAGGGAAGCGCCACACATTGCCAAGCCCCACGGCAGAACCAGCCGTAGCAAGTATTATACCAACACGACTACCGAAATTCGTTCTATCAGCTCTCCGTCTTATCATTATTTTTTATAATATGAAATTAAGAAGTCCAAGTTGGTACAAGAATATCAACAATATACATATCGGACAGATATATCTGATACAGAAAATATAGATATTGAAGAACTTGCCACGCAGGGTGTCGTTGTTGGTAAACTCATCACGCACCATTTTGCGTGGAAGATACCAACCCACAAGCAGACAAGTGAAAAACCCTACAATTGGAAGCATTATCTGTCCAGTAAAGAAATCGAAGAAGTCGAACATCGACCTGCCTAAAATCGTCAGAAAATCCCATTTGCCCAACGACAATGAGCATAATGCACCAATGATAGCACACGATATCGTAACCATAAGAGCAGCGGTTTTCCTACTCAAATGCAGTTCCTCGTGCACGAAAGCAGTACTTACCTCATGGAGAGAAATCAGCGATGTCAGAGCAGCCAATGAAAGTAGGGCGAAGAATGCGAGAGCCACGATATAACCCAATACAGGCATATTGGCGAAAGCATGGTGGAACACATTAGGCAGCGTGATGAACACCAAAGAAGCACCAGAGTCAGGACTTATACCCACTGAGAATGCGGCAGGAAATATCATGAGACCAGCGAGGATTGCCACCACCGTATCGATGACACTAATATGGATAGCCGACCTCATCAAATTTATTTTCCTATTGAAATACGAGGCGTAAGTGCAAATACAACCCATAGCGATACTGAGAGAATAGAATGCCTGTCCCAAAGCACCGAGGAACATATCACTGTTGACATTGGAAAAATCAGGTTTGAAAAGATACACTATACCCTTTTCAGCATCAGGGAGCAAACATGAAGATACCACGATTACGAGTAGTAGGATGAAGAGCGTAGGCATGAACATCTTCGCAGCCTTCTCAATGCCACCCCTCACACCACGGATTATGATGAAATGAGTAAGAACGAGGAAGAGAACAGTCCACAAAACAGGTATAAGAGGGTCTTTCTCGAACGTCTCAAAATAACTTGTGAAAAACTCTGGCGAACCATGCAGATTATTCTTAAGAGATGCGAAAACATACTGGAAGCACCAGCCAGACACCACCGCATAGTAGCTTGTGATAAGAAAGCCCGTAATTACGCCAAGACAACCGACAAGCATCCACCACCTGCTGTTCGACAACTTATAGTATGCCCTTGCCATATTGGCTGCCGCACGACGACCTATTATAAACTCGCTCACCATACACGGGATACCCACCAACAAGATACAAAATATATAGATGATGATAAACGTAGCGCCCCCATTCTGTCCCACCATGTAAGGAAATCTCCATACGTTTCCCAAGCCGACGGCAGAACCAGCTGTAGCGAGAATTATTCCAAGTTTACTTCCGAAATTGGCTCTTTCTAACTGCGCCATAAAGATTTTCAATTATATCAGTTGCAAAAATATAAAAAATATCCTACTTTTGCATCAAAAGTGTGGTTAAAGATTAGAAAAACCACTTTTAGGCAACAAAAACGCAAGAAAACAATGGAAAAATATATCAATGTGGCAAGAAAATACCCTTTGTCGTGTCTTTGTGTGGTTATTATATGGATTCTTTGTTTCTGTACGCCACCGCATACACCTTTGGACAACATCGCCTTCATTGACAAATGGACACACATCACCATGTACGCCGGTACATGCATAATAATTTGGTACGAGTACATAAAAAGTCACGAAAAGCCCAATAAGATGAAACTCTTCGAGTGGGCATGGCTTGCGCCCATACTTATGAGCGGTGCCATTGAAATACTTCAGGAGTACTGTACAGGCGGAAGAAGGAGTGGAGACTGGCTCGACTTCGCAGCCAACGCCACAGGTGCGACATTGGCTGCCATTATCGGTATTCTGGTGGTAATGTATCGCGCCAGGCGATAAACGGATTTTTTCTTAGAGACGAGTTGTTGAACCGTTTGTCGCCCGTCACCTCATCACCTATGAAATCAGGTTTGACGTAAGTTTCCTCCTCAGAGTCCAATTCCACTTCCGCCATCACCAGCCCAGCATTATTACCATAAAACTCATCCACCTCAAAGACATGCGTGCCGCTTCTGATCAAGTAGCGAGTTTTATCTATCAGTTCGGGCATACAAAGTTTCATCAGTTGTTGAGCCTCCTCAAGCGAAATCTCTTTCTCAAACTCATAGCGGCTTAGTCCACTGTTGTTGCTCTTACCCTTGATAGTGATATAGCCCTTATCATCACGGATACGCACCCTGACAGTAGGAAACTTACCGTCACAGATATAACCCTGACAGATACGAGAACTCGCAAACGCCGCAGCCTTATACGGTTCATTTTTTTTGTGAACGAGGAACTTACGCTCTATTTCGAGACCACTCATGACCTATGGGTTCGTCACAAACGCTCCGATAAGTATCAATGCGAGGATTACCAATACCACGATTATCCATGTAACCACCCGCTTTGCCTGTTTTTTCTGTTTTTCCTCGCGCTTTGCTTTGCGCATCTTACTTCTTTCACTCATATCTTATTGTTTTTATTTAAAGTTTATATTAGTTTTTATTTTCATCGTTCACTGGAAACTCCATAAGGTAAGCCTTGATGAAGCCATCGATCTTACCATCCATCACAGCATCAACGTCAGATGTCTGATAGTTAGTACGGTGGTCTTTCACCCTACGGTCATCAAAGACATAACTCCTTATCTGGCTGCCCCACTCTATTTTCTTCTTGCCGGCCTCTATCTTTGCCTGAGCCTCGAGACGTTTCTTCATGGCACGGTCGTAAAGCTGCGACTTGAGCAGTCGCATAGCGTTGTTACGGTTTTCCAACTGTTTACGACTTTCCGTATTCTCTATCAAAATCTCCTCTTCCTCACCGGTGTCAGGGTCAACATACTGGTAGCGAAGGCGCACGCCCGTTTCCACCTTATTGACATTCTGGCCACCAGCACCACCAGACCGGAACAAGTCCCAACTTACTCTCGCCGGGTCGACATACACCTCAATAGTATCATCCACCAACGGAGATACGAAAACGCTCGCAAAGCTTGTCATCCGTTTGCCCTGAGCATTAAAAGGAGACACACGCACAAGACGGTGCACACCATTCTCGCTTTTGAGATAGCCGTAAGCATACTCACCACCCTCAATCTCCATTGTAACACTTTTGATTCCCGCTTCCTCGCCGTTCTGAAGGTCGCTTATCGTTACCTTATGACCATTAGCTTCAGCCCAGCGCATATACATACGCATAAGCATCGACGCCCAGTCCTGGCTCTCCGTACCGCCAGCCCCGCTGTTTATCTTCAAGACACAGTCCATTGGGTCTTCCTTCTGGCGGAGCATATTTTTCAGTTCAAGGTCTTCTATCGCCTTCAACGCCTTGGCATAGTCATCATCAACCTCTTCCTCTGTAACCATATCATCGTGATAGAAGTCAAAAGCAAGTTGCAGTTCTTCAACACAAGAGCGCACCACATTGTAGCCATCAAGCCACTTTTGGATATCCTTCACCTTCTTCATCTGCTCTTGTGCACGTTTCGGATCATCCCAAAAGTCAGGTGCCTGAGTGCGAAGTTGTTCCTCCTCAAACTCCACTTTCTTCCTGTCTATATCGAGATAGCGATGCAAGGCATCTGCACGCCCCACCACATCCTTTAATTGTTCATTCGTTATCATAATTTTTTTCGTTTAATGCATGAAACGCCCCAATAGTAACCTAAGTATCACGCTTAATAATTATACATTTTATCAATCACGTCCGCATAGTTGTCTGCCAGGACCTTACGCCTTACTTTCAGTGTATTGGTAAGTTCCCCCTTATCCATAGTGAAACTTTCGGGCAGCAAGGTGAACCTTTTTATCTTCTCATAACTTGCCAGTTGCTGTTGTAAAGTCTCGATACGTTCAGACATCATAGCATATATCCTGGGACTCTCGCACAGATTTTTGCGGTTAGTAAACAATATGCCATTGTTACGCGCATACTCCTCCAGCAATTGGTATTCAGGGACTATCAAAGCAGAAACAAATTTCCTATCGTCGGCAATCACTGCTATCTGGTCGATGAATTTATCCACTATCAGTCTCGACTCAATCATCTGTGGAGCAATATATTTTCCGTTAGATGTTTTAAACAAGTCTTTTATCCTCTCTTTCAGGAACAACTCCCCGTTGGAGAAATACCCTGCATCACCCGTATGGAAATAGCCATCCACATCAAAACACTGTTTATTGAGGTCATCACGCTTATAATAGCCCTTTGTAATAGTAGGACCTTTCAGCAATATCTCATCATTTTCACCGATTTTCACTTCAAGTCCACGAATTGGGAAACCCACCGAGCCCACTGTGAACGGTTTGTTTTTATGAGTGAGAGACACCGTCGCAAGGCTCTCCGTCAGTCCATAGCCCGCAATCATACAAATCCCGATTGAGTGCACGAAAATCTGAATATCCTGCGAGATTGTCGCTCCCGCTGTCGGGAAGATGTTAGGATGTTCGATCCCCACTTCCTTTCTCACCATGTCAAATAGCGTCTTATCAAACAAGTTATACTTCAGATGGAGAGATAGAGGAGGATGTTTCCCTTTGCTGAGATAGTCGATGTTATGTTTTTTCCCAATCTCTAAAGCCTCTCTGAACAATTTCTGGCGAGACTCAGTGACATGATCCAATTTATCCATCACGCTCGCATACAACTTCTCCCAAAAGCGAGGCACAGCACTCATGCATGTAGGGTGAGTGTCACGCATAGTCTGCTGAATTTCTTTCGGGTCAGTATTTATCACAATCTCAGCCCCCTCGCTGATACAGAGCGTTATCCAGCCACGCTCAAGGATATGAGTGAATGGCAAGAAATCCACAATTCTATCCTTCTCGTCAACATGGAGCACCTCATCGTTAGCCTCCAAAGCAGCATCAAACTGCCCATAAGTCAGAATTACGCCCTTACTGTTTCCTGTAGTACCACTGGTATAAAGAATATTGCAAAGATCCTCCTCATTAGCCTGTCTGTAGAGTTCCTCCAGTTCACTATAGCGAGAATCATCTTCCCCAATTTTCAGGAAATCATCAAAATAGATACTATATGTATCATCAGGTGCGATATTCACGCGATTATCGTAAATCACAATCTTCTCCAACGAGGGACAGTGCAAGAAGATACGCCGCGCCTTATCATATTGCTCCTGTTCACCTACGAAAAGCACACAAACCTGCGCATCATCAATAATATGATGAATTTGCTGTTCGCTACTTGTAGCATATAACGGCACACAGACTGCACGAACACCGAAGATTCCAAAGTCGGTGTATAAGTATTGCACAGCATTCTGCGAGAAAATACCCACATTTTCTTGCACCTTCACACCTATACTCAAGAGAGCTTTAGATACCTTGCGAACCTTGTCGGAAAATTCCATCCAAGAAACAGAAAGCCACTCTTTCCCACCGAAGTCGCGGTAAATAAGCGCACGCCTATCACCGTACTTCCTTGCCTGCTCGTGAACGAGGACAGAAAGGTGGCATTTCGTTTGCATTAGATTTTCGTTTTTACACGGCAAAGATACATCAAATAAACGAAAAAAAATACCCAACAAATAAAAATCTTTTGATATACATATAGAG
>JAJPYV010000039.1 GCA_021204735.1 Prevotella sp. | reverse complement strand
AAAATTTGTTCTTGGCATTTTGTTTGATTTTAATTATTTGTTTACTTTCTTTTTAGTTTTGTTAGAACCAACCGGCAAGTAACCGTACAGGCGCACACATTTACGCCGTAATTAAGCGGGTCTTGTCAGTTTAGATGCTAAACAGCCCAATAAATGGGATTTCTTGGAATTGTCCTATATATAATAAGGCGCAATTCACGACATTAACGCTTGCTGAACTGGAAACGACGGCGAGCCTTTGGCTGACCCGGTTTCTTACGCTCAACGACACGAGAGTCGCGAGTAAGGAATCCGTGATTCTTCAAGTTCTTCTTGTCCTCAGCATCAATCTTTACCAATGCGCGTGCAACAGCAAGGCGGATAGCCTGGCTCTGGCCTGTGAAACCGCCACCAAAGATGTTAACCTTGATGTCGTATTTCTCAACGGCGTCGAGCAATTCCAACGGCTGCTTTACAACGTACTGAAGTATAGCTGATGGGAAATATTCGGTAATGTCTTTCTTGTTTATAGTTATTTTGCCTGTGCCTTCGCTAAGATAAATACGAGCGACAGCACTCTTACGGCGACCTATTGTATGAACTACTTCCATTATTCTTGTGATTATTTGATCTGGTTAATATCTATAGCTTTCGGTTTCTGAGCCTGCATATTATGCTCAGGACCCTCAAAAATATAAAGGTGTCTCATGAGTGCGCGACCGAGAATGTTTTTCGGGAGCATGCCTTTGACAGCATGACGCAACAGTTTTTCTGTGCCATTCGTACGTTTGCGCCATTCAGCCGGTGTTCTGAAACGCTGTCCACCAGGATACCCTGTATAACGAATGTAAACCTTGTCAGTTTCTTTCTTGCCAGTGAAAACCACCTTAGCGGCATTAATCAAAATCACATTGTCACCACAGTCAACGTGAGGAGTAAAGTTAGGTTTATACTTTCCACGAAGTATTTTCGCAACCTTTGAGCATAGACGACCAACAACCTGGTCGGTAGCGTCTATCACAACCCACTCTTTATTCACCGTTTCCTTGTTGGCGGAAATAGTTTTGTAACTTAAAGTGTCCATTTTTAATTTTAAAATTACTACTAAACGTTTTTAATTAAAGTGTTTGAACGGCGATTCACTAACCGTTGCACCCGGCCATAGGTACAACTATTAACACCCCGCTCATGGGGTTCTAACTTTATCCCCCGATAATAATCGGACTGCAAAAGTACACATTATATTTAAATTCTGACAATTTGGCTGCAATAAAATTGATAATATTTATATTTTATTAACACGCCAAATTAGAATTTCGACTTGAAATATTCTATACACTCCTCCAAAATCTTCACTCTACACGCTTTCATTATTATAAAATATAGGGCTGCTGCTAAAATTATACGTGTCAACAGAAGGGGTATTAAATTGTTTATTCCTGCTGTCAGGAAATGCACAGCCACCATTATCACCGCCGAAACGAGCAGGAACGGACAGATGTCCTTGACCGTCTCAATAAAGCGCAGTCCCATAAGGCGGTGGGCAATAAACTGCCACACAATTAAAAAAAGTATATTCAGGGCACTATATGCGCCTACCATGACTGTTATTCCATATTTAGCAAATACAAGAACCAAAGTTATCTGCAATGCTATAAGCAAAATATTACACCACAAATAGATATCACTCCGCCCACGACTTAAAGAAAAATTCTGATACATAGTATGGAAAGGCATAAATGCGCCCCCGATGCACAACAGTTGAAGCAGAGGCACACAACTTGCCCACTTGTCGGATATCGTAATCCGTATGAACTCATCAGCGACCAAAGCAAGCCCCAACATGGCAGGAAACGACAGGAAAGCCGTAAAGCGCATCATTTTCCTGAACACCCTTTTCTCACGGTTAATATCATCCCTGACATGAGCAAGAACCGGCTGGGAAACCTGCGACACGCCACCCATAATAAATGTGTAACCCATCGTGTTCCACTTGTTAGCCTGAGTAAAATTACCAACAGTTTTCATAGGGAACAATCTACCGAAAATAAATGTCATAATATTTGCGCTCAAAGTGTTGATAATCGTTGTGAAGAGGATATTCACGCTAAAGCCAAACATCCGTTTTATAGGAGAGAAATCCACGTGAAACGATGGGCGCCAGGGCGTAAAGTAATATCGCCCAATATTCACCATAAATATATAAACCACCTGTTGCCAAGCCAAGCTCCAATAAGCCTTGCCATAAAAAGCAAGTGTTATACCCACACATCCAGACACGGTCAATGCGACAAAAGTTATTATCGCCATTTCTTTCATCATCAAGTTCTTACATAAATATGCATTGTGAGCAATACCAAATGACGATATTACAAATGCCAAAAACACGAAGCGAGACAACTTGACAAGTACTGGTTGACGAAAATATGCGGCAATGAGCGGAGCGCAGAAAAAAAGGATGATATATATAGCAAAACTGACAAGGATATTAAACCAAAACACAGCATTATAGTCACGAGCCTCAGGATTTTTCATGTTGATTAAAGCACGTGAAAAGCCACTGCTTTGCAGATTACCGGCAATTGCCGTGAAAATTGCCAAGACACCGACTATTCCATAGTCAGATGGCGACAACATTCGGGCAAGGAATATACCTATAATTAGGTTCAACAACTCTGTAGTGCCGTTGTTGAGTATTCCCCACATCAGTCCTTTTGCTGTCTTGTCTTTAAGAGAGTCCATGCTTTTTCACGATAACTATCTGCAAATTTAACGCTTTATTTTTAAAATGCTATGTTTTGCATTGATGATTTAAGTTATCGTACTACTCATATAGTCCATTCAATACCAATTCTTCATATAATGCCATAAAATTTTCACGACAACCTTTTCCCAAGACTGCCACCAGGATGGAATTGGGCAAAATCGGAAGCCTTAAAATGGCGCATTTCCATCAAAGCACAAGCAATTGCATCACCCATTGCCAACATAGCAGTTGTGGACGAAGTGGGAGCCAAATTCAAGGGACAAGCCTCGCGCTTTACGGAAACATTCAAATGGCAAGTCGCATACTGTGCCAAAAGAGAATCAGGATTTCCCGACATGCTAATAATCGGTATTTTTTGCTCATGCAACAAGGGTAAAAATCTAAGTAATTCATCCGTATTCCCAGAATTGGAAATAGCCAACACCACATCATCGGAAGTAAAAACGCCTAAATCCCCATGATAAACATCCAATGGATTTACGGAGAATGAAGGAGTTCCAGTACTTGACAGTGTAGCAGCGATTTTCGCCCCGATATGACCAGACTTGCCTACACCTGTAACAATCAACTTTCCCTTACACTGATAAATCAATTCTATCGCCTTGTCAAAATCATCTGTCAACAAAGGTATTAAGTCCAATATAGCTTGCGCCTCATCCTGAAAACATTTTATCGCATATTTCTTCGAAGCCATAATAATTTATTATAATAACGGAATTATTGTCTTTTCCAAATCTTTCAAATATAACATATTGGGACCATCGCTCAATGCACATTCTGGCTCTGGGTGCACCTCAAAGAAATAACCTGTAGCACCAAAAGCCTTTGCCGCCAATGCCATGGCAGGAACAAACTCACGATTACCACCCGTCTTACCACCGGCAGCCCCCGGACGTTGCACAGAATGTGTACAATCCATAATTACCGTATCAGTATATTTCTTCATATCGGCTATGTTTCGGAAATCCACCACCAAGTTGTTATATCCGTACATATTGCCCCGTTCAGTAAGCCACACATTATTATTACCCGACTCACGAACCTTTTGAACAGGAAATTGCATATCCGTTCCAGATAAGAACTGCGCTTTCTTTATATTTACAATTTTACCTGTTTTTGCAGCAGCAACAAGCAAATCAGTTTGTCTGCACAAAAACGCAGGTATCTGTATTACATCCACGACCTCACCGACAGGATTTGCCTGATAAGTTTCATGAATATCCGTCAGCAGTCTCAAGGCATATTTACTTTTAATATCCTGCAGCATTTGCAAGCCCTTTTCCAATCCAGGTCCACGAAAAGAATTTATAGACGTTCTGTTAGCCTTGTCAAAAGAAGCCTTGAAAATAATGTCTATATTATACTTATCATTCAATCGCACCAATTCTTGTGCCACTATATCTAAAAGCTCGTAATTTTCTATGACACAAGGTCCCGCAATAATAGTTGTATTCATATATAATTGATTTGGACTGCAAGATTACGATTTTTTTCTGTAATATTTCTATAAGTTGTGAAAAGTAATATCTTTATTCAGAAAATTTTATGTAAGTTTGCAAAAACTATCACATAAGCAAAGACACAACCAAGCAAATTTGAGTTTATACGTACTTTGCTCTATGCGACAAAAATAATATAATGATACAAAAAGACCCTTACAAGACATTAAGAATAAAAATTGCCGGAAAGCCTAAAGAGATTTCAAAGGCAATAAACAGAACCATGTTAGCGATGTTCAACCTCTGGTGGTTGTTAATCGCAGAGGATTTCAAGGACTATATCAGAACAGTACGACCATTTGAAAAAGCAATATCTAACGAGATGATGATACTCGCCAATGGACCTTCATTAAAAGAAACACTTGTAAGAATCAGAAATGATGAGGAAAAATGGCAAAACAAGGATGTTTTCTTTACAAACTTTCTCGCCAATGATGACATATTTCAATTTATAAAACCACGCTACTACTGCCTTAGCGACCCTGCTTTTTTCTTGGATAACTATCCCAATAGAGAAAACACGAAAGCTCTTGTTAAACACTTGTTCGATGACACTTCGTGGGATATGAATATCTACGTACCATACGTTTACGTTAAATTGGCCAAATGGCTTGAAGGTAATCCCCACATAAAGATTGTTCCTTTCCATACTGTAGAGTGTATGGGTGGCAAAAGATTTCGCCATTGGATGTTTAGCAAAGGATTGGCAAACGGACAATATGGAACAGTTATACAAAATTGCATATACATAGCTATACATCTCCGTTACAGCAAGATACATCTCTATGGCGTTGATCACAATTTCTTTGGTAATCTCGAACTCAACGAGAATAATGTGCTTTGCTCACGTGTGACGCATTTCTATGACAAAGGAATACAAGAGCTGAAACCTCTTAGACTAACAATGGAAAACATGACTGTAAATGAATACTTGTGGTTTAATTCAAATCTTTTCGGGGGCTATTTTGCCCTGAAAGAATATTCAGATTACATGAATTGTGAAATAATAAACCATACACGAAACTCCTTAATAGATGCATTCAAGAAAGAATAGCGCATTACACGCCCAAAATATTATTCAAAAAAAACATCGATAAATTCTCTCACGCAACCGTCACCGCCATTTCTTGACATTATAAGAATTTGCGGAATGTTTTTAACTCTTATACAAGCATCAGCTGGACAAGCCGCAAAACCGACATTAGACAACAGTTCTATACAGTTGATATCATCACCAATATAAGCTGTTTCTGAAAGAGAAATATTTTCTTTTTCACAAATTTCCTTTACTGCCGCCAATTTGCCACCATCACGCTTTCCTTGGATTAGAAAATCAACATTTAATTTCTTTGCTCGATTTTCCACAATCTTAGTATTCTCGGAAGTGATAATACCAGTTTTTATACCTTTTTCGCGAAGCATTTGGAATCCCATACCATCACGTGTATTAAACTTTTTCAGTTCATCTCCGTTTTCAGAATAATACATACCACCGTCTGTCAGTGTACCATCCACATCGGAAATGAACAGTTTTATATCTTTCTTTTCTTTAACTTGCTTGCTTAATACATGTTTTTGCATCAAGTTTTCAAGAATAATCCAATCGTCTGGCTCATCTATTTCAGTCGCAGTGTATTCAGGCATTTCATAAATACCAATATTGCCACCCAGACGATTTCCGTTTTTCAATATATTTCTTACCGTATTGATATAGAATGCTCCGTTCTCCATTAACAATCCATCGAAATTCTGCCGACGAGGACGGTTGAGATAGTCGTAATTCATACTTGTACCATTTGCATTCCAAAAAAAACGGTAGTTACGGACACAGGTCAGAATAGAATCATATTCTCCTTTGGCATATAATTCCAATGCCTCACTGAAATGTTGCGTTTCTGTCAAAGGAGATGTTGCCTGTACCAACATGAATATAGTATCTTCACTCAAATTGGCATAATCGATATATTCCAGCATCACACTTTCCGTGCTTGCTGTATCACAGGCATTCTCAGCAGAACGGTGATAAATCTTTGTTTTTCTGTAATTCTGTGCCAAAACAACATCTTCAATCTTGTCTGAATCTGTAGCGACAATTATTTCGTCAACTTTTTCAGATGCCTCTAATGCCTCAATATTCCAGCACACCAATGGCTTACCACAGAATGGTTTTATGTTTTTAAGGGGGATGGACTTACTCCCGCCTCTTACTGGTATGAATGCGATTACCATTTAACTTGATTTTTCTTTAATTTATCCCTTTGAACTTTCTCTATGTCAAGAATATCTTCTTTTTTGTAAGTCAAAGCCTTTGCTACTGCACGACAATCACGAGCCAATTTCCTAACACCGTCTGGCTCAAGCGAAGCTGCATGGTCTGTTCCTTTCCATGTACGGTCAAGAGTAAAGTGTCTTTCAATCCATTCTGCTCCCAATGCCACTGCTGCAGAATCCACTGCGATGCCAAGATGATGACCAGAGAAACCTACAGCTTTAACTCTGTCTGCATACAACTCTCGTAAACGTGTAAGTTCCAACAAGCATATATCCTCAAATGGAACTGGATAGCCTGATGTACAGTCATATATAACAAGATCTTTATTCCTTCCTTTTGATTCAAAGAATTGAACTATTTCTTCTTCTTCCTCACGTGTAGTCATACCGAAAGAAAGATGTATCTCACCTTTGAAATTATCACATAAGTAAGTCAACAATCCTTTGTTGAGATTGCATGCCGAAGGAACTTTTATCAGATTTGGTTTAAGCGTGCAAATTTCTTTAGCAGAGGTTATATCCCAAACTGATGTTGAATATTCAATACCAAACTCTTTGCACCATTCCTGCAATTGCATGTGTTGTTCCAAAGTAAATTCGAGGAACTCCCGGTGTTCACCGTAAGTATTTCCGTATGAATTTTCTGGATGTGGATGCGGTGCAATATATTCCTCTGGTGTCAGCAACTCCCTGTTGCAACGTTTTTGGAATTTTACAACGTCTGCCTTGCAATATGTGGCAGCCGTCATTATCATTTCTTTTGCGATTGCCATATCACCTTTGTGATTGCAACCTATTTCAGCTATTATTTGGGGAGGCTTTGTCATTGATTATTTTTCTCCAATTAAAATTCAAATACTTGTCGCACAATTCAGAATTTATGTCTTCCTTGTGCTTATACACATACTCTAAATGGTGCTTTTTATGTGGATAATCATTCAATTCACATAGCCTTATGAGAATCTCGAATGAAGGTGATGATGTATAGAAATTCTTATTTACAACTCTGTCATTTACCATTTCCGACTCAAATCCAGCCTTGGTCGTTCCCGTTCGACATGAAATATCAAACTGTAATACTAAATAGTGTTCCTGTTCGAAACGTATTAACGTCCGATACTCGCCTTCTGTATTATTTGTTTTCAGAACTTCCCGTATTGAATATGTATCCTTATATTTAACGCTAAACTCCTCTATTTGTTTTTTTACAGCGAAATAATTTTCTTTATCCGAACAAATTATATCGATATCCTTACCCAATGGATATTTTTGTGGAAAATCTAATGGCATATAATCCACATTAAACTTGGTAATCACATACTTATATGAAGAAATGTTATCAAGTATTGACGTTACGTCAATTGAAGGCACTGAAAGCAATTTATAGATATAATTATTTTGATAGAAATTATCCCCTATGTGAATTATC